>JAJDOF010000127.1 GCA_022340305.1 Gammaproteobacteria bacterium | reverse complement strand
CCGGACAGCATGACCGCCGAACTGCCGTCGAATATCGCATTGGCGACATCGCTTGCCTCGGCGCGGGTCGGTCGCGGATTGCGCTCCATCGAATCGAGCATCTGCGTGGCGGTGATCACCGGTTTGCCGTTGGCGACGGTCGCGCGGATGATACGCTTCTGAATAGTCGGACCCTCACTCATGCTCAATTCCACGCCCAGGTCGCCGCGCGCCACCATGATGCCGTTGGCGGCCTCTATTATTTCCTCGATGTTGTCGACCCCCGCGCGGTTTTCAATCTTGGCGATGATCGGGATTTCGGCACCGAGGTCACGCAACTGCGCTTCGATTTCGCGTACTTCCGCGGCGTTGCGCACAAAAGACGCGGCGATGTAATCGACGCGCTGGGAGACCGCGAATTTCAATTCGCGGGCGGTGTCGTAGTCAATGTCGTCGAGCGCTGCGGGCGTGTCCGGCAGATTGACGCCCTTGTTATTGCGCAACACGCCCCCGGATACGATGACGCAATGTACCTGGCCCGGCTCAAGCGCTGTGACGCGCAATTCGATCTGGCCGTCATCGATCAGCACGCGATGCCCGGGCTCGGCATGGCGATGCAGACTTTGCAGTGAGATGGAGACGCCGGCGTCGTCGCCGATGCGCTCGTCGGAATACAACGTGAACGGTTGCTCGGCATTCAGCAGAACCTGGTCGTTTTCGACCTTGCCACTGCGTATTTCCCGGCCCCGGGTGTCAACCATGAGCGCAACGGTGGTGCCACAGGCGTCGGCAGCTGCGCGCACCCTGGTAACGATCTCGGCATGGGAGTTTTCGTCGCCGTGCGACATGTTGAGCCTGGCAACGTTCATGCCGGCCTCGATCATCTCGCGCAGGCGCGCTGCGGAATCGCAGGCAGGACCGATGGTGGCGATGACCTTGGTTTTTCTGAATTTTTTACGGGTTAGCACGACGACTCTCGGATAGCAGGAAACAATCGGTTATTATAATCGCTTCGCGGCTGCATTCACATTTTCGCGTTCCTGGCCGTTGCCACGATTCCCGCACGCGAAAATGTGCTGATGCTTGATATATTCCATTTGCACATTATGGCTCCGGTGCAATCAGTCACGTTACGATCGACGTGTACCAATACCCGGGAATTGTGACTTAACGGAGGCGACTGGCCAGATGAAAATAAATTTTAAGGGTGTTGCCGGGCTGTTAATCATCCTGGCTGCAGCGGTGGTGATGGCCTTGATCCTGGTCAAGTCGCGCGCGCCACTCGAGCATGTCGCAGTCGAAATGCCGAGCCGGGTGGTGGAAGTGATACGCGCGCGGCAAATTCCGTTTCGTACCAGGGTCACCGCCTACGGAACGGTTGAACCCTCGATCACGCTCAACGCCGTGGCGGAGGTGAGTGGTGAAATCAGTTATCTGCACCCTAATCTGAAGGCGGGTGAAACGATTCCGGCGGGCACCCTGGTCGTGCGCATCGACGCCGAGGACTATCAACTTTCATTGCGGCAAACCCAGGAAGACCTGAAGGCGAGTCGCTCGTCACTGCGTGAACTGGAGACGGAACGGAAATCGACATTACGCTCGCTGCAACTGGCGCAGCAAAACCTCGAAGTGGGTAAGGCTGAACTGGATCGTCTGCGCGAAGTATATGAAAAGAAACTGATTGCCAGGTCGACGCTGGATGCCGAAGAGCAAAAAACCATTCAACTGCGCCAACAGGTCGAGGACTTACAGGGTCGTTTGAACGGCTATGACAGTCGCAGGCAATCCATCGAGGCGCAAATTGCGCGTGCCGAGCAGGAAGTGCAGAACCGTACCACTATCCTCGGGCGCACTGAAATCCGGCTACCCTTTGATGCCCGGATCGGCACCGTCAATGTTAACCAGAACGAGTTCGTCACGGTCGGCTCAGCCTTGTTCGAAGCGATCGATCTAAAGGGTATCGAAATCAGTGCACAGTTGCCTATTGGCTCCATGCGCACGCTGGTTAGCCATCTCGCCAACCAGTCCCAGGTGGTGCGCCAGTTTATTGAGACCGGGGGCCGTATCAATGAAAGCCTGGGCCTCGTCGCCGAGGTCAGGCTGGTGGGCGACATGCCGGATGCGATTTGGGAAGCCCGGGTATTGCGCATCAGCGAGTCGATCGATGCCACGCGCCAGACGCTCGGCGTGGTCGTCGGTGTCGACAAACCCTACGAGAAAATAGTAGCGGGACAGCGGCCACCCTTGCTCAAGGGTATGTATACCGCGGTTAACCTGATGGCGCCGCAGCGACTGGCCATGGTGATCCCGCGTAAAGCGCTGCACGAGGGCCGGGTGTACCTTGCCGGTGCTGATGGTCGGCTCGAAATCAGGGCCGTCGATATTCTGTTCGGCCAGGATGATCTGGTGGTCGTCAAAGCCGGCCTGGAAGTCGATGAACGCGTCGTAATCACCGACCTGACGCCTGTTATCGAGGGTATGCCGCTGCAGGTGACCGAGGCGACGCAGTTTGCTGCTGAACTGGAACAGCACGCGCTCGGAGTCTATCGATGATTCGTTACTTTGCGGCCCACCCCACGGCTGCAAACATTCTGATGTTTATCATTCTGCTGCTGGGTCTGGCGGCTTTGCCCGAGCTCAACAAGGAAACCTTCCCGGAGATCAAGCTGTACAAGGTACAGGTTACGGTAAATTACTTCGGCGCCAGTGCCAGCGAAGTCGAGGAAGGAATTTGTAACCGGCTGGAAGACGCCACTGACGGTATCAGTTTTCTCGATGAGCGCAGCTGCGAGGCGCGCGATAACGTCGGTATCATGGTGCTGGATATGCGCGAATCCGGCAACATGCAGCAGTTCATCGATGACATCAAAGCTGCTGTAGATGGTATCACCGACTTTCCGGATGATGCAGAAGATCCAATTGTTGTTGAACTGGGCCGCACCTCGGCAGTTGTCAATGTCGCCATCAGCGCGGATCTCACGCCAACGGAGCTGAAAGCGCTGGCGGAATATTACCGCAATCGACTATTGGCCATTGCGGCGATTCCAATGGTCGATGTGAATGGCTTCTCCGGCCATGAATTAAGCATACGGATCAAGGCGGAAACGCTGCGGCGGTACCGGCTCAGCATCCAGGACATCGCCGCCCTGGTGCGCCAGCAGGCGTTGGACCTGCCTGCCGGGACACTGGAAACGGATGAACGCTGGTATCAGATCCGGGTCGAGAATGGACGTCGCAGTGTCGATCAGTTGGCCGACCTGGTGGTGCTTAACGACGCCAGGGGCGGTCAACTGCGCCTTGGTGATATCGCCACGATCGTCGACGAGTTCAGCGCTCCGGAGCTGCGCGCGGAACTGGACGGGCGTCCGGCGGCCTTGCTACAGGTGCGCAAAAACAGCAGTGACGATACCCTGACGGTGTTCAACGCGGTACAGGATTTTGTCTCCCTGGAAAATGAGCGCTTGCCCGATTCCACCCGTCTTGTCATCACCCAGGATGCCGCCTCAATCGTCAAGGATCGCCTGGAGCTGTTGATTCGCAATGGCTGGCAGGGCCTGTTGCTCGCCACCCTGACGTTATTACTATTCTTCAGCTGGCGCTATACCTTCTGGGTGGCGCTGGGATTGCCGATCTCTTTTGTCGGCGGCCTGCTGGTGATGAGTTTTGCCGGCATCAGCATCAACATGATCTCGATGGTGGCGCTGTTGATGGCGATCGGCATTTTGATGGACGATGCCATCGTCATTTCCGAAAGCATCGAAAACGAGTCCCGAGCGGGAAAATCCCCGCTGGAGGCAGCGATATCGGGCATCGAGAAGGTTGGTCGTGGCGTACTCTCGTCTTTTATTACCTCGGCGATGCTGTTTGGTAGCCTGCTGTTTCTGAAAGGCGATATGGGGCAGGTCATGGGGGTGCTGCCGGTGGTATTGCTGTCGGTGTTGACGATCAGCCTGGTCGAAGCTTTCCTGATATTGCCACACCACCTGGTGCATTCCTTGCAGCGCCATCAGCAAGAGTCGAGGGCGCAGTGGCGCCAGGCGTTTGAGCGTAAATTCGAAGGCTTGCGTGAGCGGGTTGGTGGCGCCGCTGATCTCGCGATCAAATATCGTTACCTGACGCTCGGTATCGTGCTGGGATTGTTCGTGGTTACCCTGAGCCTGTTCCCCGCCGGCTTGATTAAATTCAAGGCGTTTCCCGATCTGGAAGGTAATCGGCTGGATGCACGCATCATTATGCAGCAGGGGACACCGTTCGACCGCACTGAAGCGCTGGTGGCACGCTTGCTCGCCAGCCTCGAGCAGGCGCGTCGGCAACTGCCGGCAGAAACCGCAGGAGATCTCATTCGTCATGTGCAGGTTTTTTACAGCAATAACGCCGATGCCGGGGAACAAGGACCGCATCTGGCGACCATCAGCCTGGATTTGCTCGATGCCGAAAAACGGGTTACCTCGCTCAATGAATTGCGCAACCTGTGGATGGAACTCACCGGCCCCGTCGCCGGGGTGGTGTCTGTGCAGTTCAAGGAGCCGCAGCTTGGCCCGGCTGGACAGGCGATTTCGATAAGGCTACAGCACGACGACCTGCAACAGCTATCGAACGCGGCCTGGGAATTACAGACCTGGCTCGACGGCTACCCGGGTGTTTCCAACTTGATGAACGATTTGCGTCTCGGTAAACCCCAGTTCAGCGTCAGCTTGCTGCCCGGAGCGCTAACCTCGGGGCTCAATACCGAGCAGTTGGCGCAACAGCTGCGCGCCGCCTACCAGGGGGTCAAGGTTGATGATATTTTTCGCGGGCGCGAGGCCTATGAAATCAATGTCAAGCTCGATACCGACAGCCGCAACGCATTGCGCGATTTCGAGCAGCTCAGCCTGTTTAACAAGGAGGGAATCGAAATTCCGCTCGCTGCCATCGCGCGTGTTCAGGAGAAGCGGGAATTTTCGCGCATCATGCGCATCGATCATCAGCGGACTGCGACCATCAGTGGCGACATCGACGCGCGAATCGCCAACACCAATGAAGTCATCAACGATACGCGAGAGCGCTTTTTAAACCACCTGCAGCAGCGTTACCCGGGTATGTACATCAGCCTCGAGGGTGAGGTCAAAAACAGTCAGCAGACCAATCTGTCGGTTTTGACCGGTTTCGTGCTGGGCATCTTCGGTGTCTATTTCCTGTTGAGTTTTCAGTTCAGGAACTACCGTGAACCGCTGCTGGTGTTGATGAATATCCCGCTCGCGCTGATCGGGGTGATCTGGGGCCACAAATTGATGGGGCTCGACATTACCATGCCCAGCATGATCGGCTTCGTGTCGCTGGCCGGCGTCGTCGTCAACGATTCGATCCTGCTGGTGGAATTCGTCAAACGCCGCAGCCTTGAAGGAATGGTACTGCATGATGCAGCCGGCCAGGCGGTACGCGATCGCTTCCGGGCCATCTTGCTGACCTCCATCACCACCATCGCCGGTATGTTGCCACTGTTGTCGGAAACCAGTCTGCAGGCCCAGGTTCTTGTGCCGCTGGTGGCGAGTGTGGTGTTCGGTATGATTTCTTCGACTTTTTTGCTGTTACTGGTATTGCCAGCGGCTTACGCGATCATGGAGGATCTTGGCATTCGCGAACTGAGCGACGAGGAAACAGCCTTCCTCGAGCAGAGTTCGACAGCCTGAATCAGGGCAGAGGAAAGTCTGTCACTCGTGCGCTGAAAGCAGCTTGATATTGCGGTTACGATAAAATTGAGCGAAGGGTTCCGGCCGCGCAAAATGATAACCCTGGAAGTAATCGCATTGCCTCAATTTCAGATAGTTCAGTTCTTCCGGGGTCTCGATTCCTTCGGCAACGATTGTGAGATTTAGCTGCTGTGCCATGACAATGATGGTGTCTACGATGACTTCATTTTCAGGTGAGGTCGAAATATTGCGCACAAACGACTGGTCGATTTTCAATTCGTCGATCGGTAACTGGTGCAGATAGCTCAACGAAGAATAACCGGTGCCGAAGTCGTCCACCGAAAACTTGATGCCCAGTTTTTTTAGCGCGTTCATGGTAGTGATGCTGTGCCCGATATCGCCTATCGCAAGCCCCTCGGTGATCTCCAGGGTGAGCAGTCGCGGGTCGGCACCTGTTTCCAGTAATACCCGTTTCAGATTGTCGACGAATGCGGGGTCGCTGAACTGGCGTGGACTGACATTCACCGCCAGCCTCAAATCGGCGTGAAACAATTGCAGCTGCTCGCAGGCAGATCGCAACACCCAGTCGCCGATGGGAACAATTAGCCCGGTTTGCTCGGCAACGTGGATAAACTCACCCGGTGCGACCACACCGCGCTCCGGGTGATTCCAGCGCAGCAGTGTTTCGGCGCCAATCAACCGGTTATTGGCGTCGTATTGACCCTGGAAATAAAGCTCGAACTCGCTGTTGGCAAGCGCCTGGCGTAGGCCCTTTTCGATGATTCGCTGCTGGTTAACCGCCTCCTGCATTTCCGCGGAAAACAGGCGTACGCCATCACGGCCCTCACTCTTGGCCCGGTACATGGCGACATCGGCAAATTTAAGCAGGTCATCGGCACCGACGTTACCCGGGAACAGGGCGATGCCGATACTGATGGTCAGGTGTATCTCATGCCCCTGAATCGTGAACGGCTCGGCAAACAGCAGACGCATTTCATCGGCGATCGTCGACGCATGCGAGCCGGCCGATTCCGGGTCGAGGCCGACTTCCGGTAACAGCACCACGAATTCATCTCCACCAAGACGCCCGACCGAGTCCTCCTGGCGCAAGCGTGCTGATATTTTCTGCGCAGCTTCAATCAACAGATCATCACCAACGGCATGGCCGAGCGAGTCGTTGACCGACTTGAAGCGATCCAGGTCGATAAAAAATACGGCGCCGTAACGTTGGTGCCGTTCCGCCTTGGCCATTTCCTGGCGCAGTGTTGCCAGGAATAGCCGGCGGTTGGGCAGATTGGTCAGATCATCGTATTGCGCCTGGTAGCGGATGGTTTGCTCGGCCAGTTCGCGTTGATGGCGGAACTCCAGTGACTGAAGAATGGTAAGGTTCAGGCGCTTCGCCGAAACCAGGATCATCGCCACGAACAGGATCGACATGATGGTCATGGCCAGACTGAATTCGCTGTCGATCAGGTTGAATTTGACGACAATCGGCAGGATCGCGAAGATCACGAAACCCCGCGCCGCCAGGATAATGGATGACAGCGTGGTAATGGCGCCGGCGCACATGCCCGATATCACGAAAGCGAGAAAAACCTGGTGCGCGGGATCGTGCTCGGGAAACAGGAAAAACCCACCGATACCCCAGGTGGCGCCTGACAGCAGGCTGGTGATGACCGCACGCTGCGCCCAGATACCGTCAACCAGGCGGTTGGGTTGCTGGTGCTCGAATTGTTGGAACATCGAAAGGCGCAGCAACGATAACAAATTGGTAATGCTAAACCAGGCAATAATGGTGGCATGATCGACCACCTGCCATTGCGCAATCGACAGTATCAGGCTGCATACCAGGATGGCGAACAACGAGCCGGGGATAGCCGCATACAGTATTCGAATCTGTTCCGATTTGACATCGGTCAGTTCGATTGTCGCGGGCAGTTCTTCGATGGCCGCCTGCGTCATGAAGTTCGGAGCATTGATAACAGCTGGCTGGTGTCCGGACGCAGGCCACGCCACAGGTAAAAGGCCTCGGCAGCCTGCTCCACCAGCATGCCCAGACCGTCATGACTGTGGGCTACGCCGTGGGCTAGCGACCATTCAACGAAAGAAGTTTTTGTGCTCAGGTTATACATCATGTCGTAACACACGCTTGCCCTGTTCAGTACCGCGGCCGGAATTGGCGGGATCTGGTTGCTGAGCCCGGCGGCGGTTGCGTTTATTATCAAGTGGTAACCCTCGGGTTTCAGTTGATTATAGGCAACCACCTCAATCTTACCGAGGCTTCTGAAATCCCGCGCCAGCCCACGTGCCCTGTCGATGTTGCGGTTGGCGAGCGTGATTCGGGTGGGAGATAGCGCCAACAGCGGTTGCAGTACGCCGCGTACCGCCCCCCCGGCACCGAGAACCAGGATGTTGCGCTGTTCGATGTCAATTTTCAGATTGTCGACCAGGTCACGAACCAGGCCGATGCCATCCGTGTTATCCCCGTGAATTGTGCCGTCCGCCTGCAGACACAGGGTGTTGACCGCGCCGGCAGTCCTGGCGCGCGCCGTCAAACTGCTGCAGATTTCCCAGGCTTCACCTTTAAACGGAACGGTGACGTTGAGGCCGCGAAATCCCTGTTGCTGCAGGTCAGCGATGCCGGCGGCAAAGGCATCGCTGGCAATTTCAATCGCCTGGTATTCGAGGGACTCGCCGGTGGTGCGCGCGAATTCAGCGTGGATGCGAGGGGACAGGCTGTGTGCTACCGGATTGCCGACCACGGCATAACGATCCACCCGCTTATCGCGCGGCATTATTTTTCCTGCAACCAGGCGGCCGCGGATTTGGCGTAATAGGTCAGGATGCCATTGGCGCCGGCGCGCTTGAATGACAGCAGCGCTTCCAGGACACAGGCACGCTCGTCGATCCAGCCGTTTTGTCCGGCCGCTTTGAGCATCGCGTATTCACCGCTCACCTGGTAAACGAAGGTGGGAAACTGCAGCTCTTCGCTGACACGTCGCACGATATCGAGGTAGGGCAGGCCGGGCTTGATCATGACCATGTCGGCGCCCTCGTCGATGTCGAGCGCGGCCTCGTGCAGGGCCTCGTTACTGTTGGCCGGATCCATCTGGTAGCTGTATTTGTCTGCGCCGGCGAGGTTGGCGGCTGATCCTACCGCATCGCGAAACGGTCCATAGAAACTCGAGGCGTACTTGGCCGCGTAAGCGAGAATTCGCGTATTCACGTAGCCGCTCGATTCCAGTGCCTCGCGGATCATGGCGATACGTCCATCCATCATGTCGGAAGGGGCGACCACGTCAGCTCCAGCCTCGGCGTGTGACAGCGCCTGCTTGACCAGCACTTCGATGGTTTCGTCGTTCACGACGTAGCCGCTGTCATCCAGCAGACCATCCTGGCCGTGACTGGTATAGGGATCCAGCGCCACGTCGGTGATCACTCCGAGGCCGGGCTGTGCGGCCTTGAGCGCGCGTATGGCTCGTTGCACCAGGCCCTGGGGGTTCCAGGCCTCGTCCGCCCGGTCACTCTTACCGGATGCGTCCACTACCGGGAACAACGCGATCGCCGGAATACCGAGAGCGCTGACTTCCTGTGCCTGTTCGAGCAGCAAGTCGATACTAACCCGCTCGATCCCGGGCATTGATTCCACCGCTTCGCAGCGTTGTTCGCCATCGAGTATGAACATCGGGTAAATGAAATCGCTGGCGCTCAAGCAATTTTCGCGCATCAGGCGCCGGGAAAAATCGTCGCGACGCATACGTCGCTTGCGGGTATAAGGATAACTGGACACGCTTTTATCTCTGGCTGGGGTGAAAAGAGCAAATATCGCACATATTGAGCACATGTGACAGGGGCCATCTGCTGCCGCTTCCGTGGCGGGTGGCAAGCACCCTGCAAACTATCAGGTATTGCGTACCAACCAGCGCACCAGGTCTGTCCACAGGCGATTGATCTGGCTATTCGTCGGCATGATGCCGGCATGCGGCAATTCCAGTGTTACCACAGGTACGCCGAGGTGCACGCCCGCGTAATTGCCGAGCGACCCCGGGTAAGTGCCCATCAGGTTTTTGTAGAGATGGCCAAGCTTACGGGGCGCGTTTCTACGATCCGGTGCATCGTAATCCACCAGCGAATAGGGCGCGTGCACCGCGATGATCACGTCCGGTTTAAAGTCCCTGATTTCCTGAAACAACCAGGTGGTTTCGGGTTCGCTTAGCGGGAATGGTCCCGGGTAGCGGCGCGCTCTCTGTTTGGTCTTTACCCGCCAGTACTCGAGCGCCGCGTCGACGCCGCTGTCAGGGGTCGCAAAATTTCGATTCAGGTCGACACCGTTGGCGTTGGTGCGGCTATGCTTATTGCGCAGCGCGCCATCGGGATTCATCAACGGGTTGATACGCCAGTGAAATAGTCCCGAGTGATGTTTTTCCAGCGTCTGCATCCATTTGAACACGATGCTGATCGCGGCCAGCTCATCGCCATGCGTGCCGCCGACCAGCAAGATGCGTGCCTGCGGCTGGCGCCTGCCAAGTGGGGGATACTCCTTGATCAACAAGGGGATATCCTCTACCGAGCGATGACCGCTGTATTGCAGTTGCAGTTCAACGCATTCCTGGTATGCGACACTGGCGAGCTTGTCGGAAATGCGCTTGCAGACCGATGCAACCGATTCGAGAGCCCTGGCGGACACCATTGGCGCTTCCACCGTGACCGCTTCCAGCGATGCAATTGACACAACCGGGGTGGCTGTCTCCTGGGCGCCGGCGTGGCTGCTCATCAGTACCAGAGCGGCCATTAATGCAATGGCGTAACTATTCACCGAGGGTTACCGTTTTTAGCAGGACAAGATCGGTGATCTCGCCATTTGGAAAAGATCGGTTGAGCAGGCGCAATCGGTTCAGGGCATCGTGTTCGAGAGCGCTTTGCTGTGCCAGTGACTCGAAGCTCTGGGTGGTGCGCGGAATGATGTGCAAGCGTGGAGCCTTGATGGCGGCTACCTGCGCCGCGTCGAGATGCTGGAAGCTGGCGTTGGTTTCCAGCAGTTGTTTGTCCATTGCCTGGTAGTGTTTGTCGTTCGCGGTTCCGACAAGCATCAATAGCAGGTCGTTGTTCAGCAGGATTGCGCTGATCCGGGCTGGCCGGGATTGACCATCGTCTGTCCTGACACTGGTGGTGGCGGTCGCGCCGTAGTTGGTATCGTCAATATCGAGGTCGTCGTTTTTGGCCAGTCGTTTCAGCGCCATGCCGGCGGTTTCGTCGGTTGCGCGGTGAACAACGCCAACCTGAATTAATGCGGACGTATTCGGGTCGCGTGCCTCGATAAAGCGCGGATTATTGTCTGCCTTCCAGCCGGCGGGTAGTTGCAGGGCGAAGGCGAGATCGGGATGCATAAATCGATTTTTAACGACCACGCCCTGGTGCAGGCTACTCCCCCAAACCACGCCATCGATATGGCTGTGGTAAGCCTGCTGGTTGTCGTCACGATACTGTTTGAAGGAAAGCTTCCTGGCGGCGTGCACCACCGTTTTGAGGCGATCATCGTTGCGTGGATGGGTGGAGTAAACTCCATGGTAAATATTTGCGGGACGATTTTCGTTTTTCGCCAACTCCTTTTCGTAGACCTCCTGGTCTTTCAGCACGCCGATAACGTCGAGCATGTTGTCGGGGTCATAGCCCGTTTTGTGCAGGTATTCTGCACCCAGGCGATCCGCTTCCAGCTCGTGTTCACGCCCGTAACCGCGCACTATGCCGGTGCTGAGCTGTTGGCTCAGGTTGCCCAGTGAGGATTGACCGGTAGCTGCGGCTATCAGTACGCCAAGCAGGCTGGAGGCGAACTGCCCGGCTTGCTGGCGTACCGAGTGACGAGCGGTCACATGTCCGATCTCATGCCCCAGGACGCCCGCGAGCTCGGCCTCGGAATCGAGATAGGCCATGATGCCTCGCGTGATATAGACATAGCCGCCCGGTAATGCAAACGCGTTAACGTCCGATGAGTCGAGAACTGTGAAGTGAAATGTCAAATTGTTGCGATGGCTCATGGCGGCCAGTTGCTGACCGATGTGATCGACGTATTGCTGCAGTTCCGTATCGTCATACAAACCGAATGTCTTGATGATCTCGGGGTGATAGCCGCGACCCTGGCTGATTTCTTCGTCTTCCGATATCAGCGCGAAGTCATGGCCGCCGGTCACCGGATTCTTGGCGCAGGCACCCAGCAACAGTGTCGAAATCAACAGTAATGGAGCCACGAATTTCATCAGTGAATTTTGGCTGACGGGGCACCGAATTCAAGGCGAAAAAAAGGGTGCTTGCGCACCCTTTCCTGAAAACTGCTGATGACAGTCAGCCGATTATGACTTGCCGTAGCGTTGACGGAATTTATCGACCTGCTTGGCGGTCTGCATAATGTGCTGTTTGCCCGTATAAAACGGGTGTGACTGGCTCGAAATTTCAAGCTTCAATAGCGGATATTCATTACCGTCTTCCCACTTGATGGTTTCACGTGTCGGCACGGTCGATTTCGTCAAGATCGCGAAATCGGATGAGATGTCCTGGAAAACGACGTCTCGGTATTCGGGGTGAATGTCTTGTTTCATGTTGCGGCTGCTATCGGGCAAGGGTAAAGGGCGGGGATTTTGACCTTTTAGCCGGTAAAGTGCAAGTTTTTTTTGGCGGTGTCGCCTCTGCATGGCATCTGATTTAGACGACATTGTTAAAGTGCTTTGTCACCAAGATTTCATAAAATACTGAGTCGTCGACGCGCGTGAGTTTTATCCACAATTTCTGTGGATAACTATGTGCATAAACGTTGCGGGGGCTATGCAAAGCCAGTAGAAACCTAGGTTTTTGTTAAATGTGTCATTTTTTAACCAAGATATAAATCCCATAAAAATCAATGGCTTGAGCAGTCAGAAAATATCTTGAAAAAATTTCCAGTAAAAAGCTTGACATTTTCAGGAAGAATAATCAGTTGTGCATAATTTTCGGGCTGGATTCGAAAAAAGGCTTGTTTTTTTTGCTTTGAGGTGTCAAAAACAGAGCCTGCAAGTCGTTCAAATGACAAAATCCGAGCTCAGTCGGGGTTATTTTTTCACCGTCGAACGCTAGCAAGCCCTTGTCACACGCCTGTTTCACTGTGGGTAGTACCTCGTTTAACGATAAGCCGGTGTTGTCGTGGAACAGGCGGGTAGCGAAGCCCTGTTTGAGTCGCAAGGCGTTGAGCATGAACTCGAAGCACAGGTCCGCACTGTCCAGTTCCGTCTCGCTGGCAATGCGTGCTGCGCCGTGCTGTTCGAGGTAAGCTCGCGGATGACGCAGGCGTACGCGGCGGATGACCCTGTTTTCGCCCGCCAGTGTGATCTTGCCGTGGGCCCCGGCGCCAATGCCGAGATAATCACCAAAATTCCAGTAATTCAGATTGTGGTACGACTCGCGTTTGGCGCGACTAAAGGCGGAAATCTCGTATTGCCGGTAGTCCGCCGCCGCCAGTTGCGCCTGGCAGGCTTGTTGTTGCTCGAAGCAAAGGTCATCGTCGGGCATATCCTGGGGCCTGCGATGGTGAAACATCGTGTTTGGCTCGATCGTCAACTGGTAGTGCGACAGGTGCTCGGGCTCGAGCGCCAGCGCCCGCGCCAGGTCAGCTTGAGCTGCGGCGAGACCCTGTCCGGGTAATCCAAACATCAGATCCAGGTTGATATTGTCGAAACCGGCGGCGCGTGCCATGCGGAAAGCGCGTTGTGCCTGGGCGCCATTGTGTACCCGTCCCAGGAGCGCAAGTTGGCGGTCGTCGAAGCTTTGTATGCCGATAGAAAGGCGATTGACGCCGGCCTCTCGGTACCCCTGATAATTTGCCGCATCGGCACTGCCAGGATTGGACTCCATGGTGACTTCGATTGCCGGCGCCAGGTTGATCAGCGAGCGCAACCCGGAAAACAGCCGATCGATGGATTGTGCCGAAAACAATGACGGAGTGCCCCCGCCGATGAAGATCGATTCGATGCGACGCCCCCAGATCAGCGGCAGGTCCTGCGCCAGGTCGTCGAGTAGCGCGTCTACGTAGGCTTGTTGAGGAATAGAATCAGCCTCGTGCGAGTTAAAGTCGCAATAGGGACATTTTTTTTCACACCAGGGCAGGTGAATGTAGAGGCCGAGTGGCGGGTTGCTGCTAAACATCGTGGCCCTTGAGCCTGCGCTTTAACTCGGCAAGCGCTTTGCCGCGGTGACTGATGCGGTTTTTCTCGCTAGCGCTGAGTTCTGCGCTGGTACACCCCAGTTCTGGCAGGAAGAAGTAGGGATCGTAGCCGAAGCCGCCGGTGCCGGCCGGTTGCAGATGTATCACTCCGTCCCAGCTACCTTCGCAGATCAGCGGTGAGGGGTCGGCGGCGTGGCGCATCAACACGATAACCGCGCGGTAGCGAGCACTGCGTTCGGCAATGGGAACCGTTTGCAGTTTTTCCACCAGCAAGGCGTTATTGGACTGATCGTTGGCTGCCGGACCGGAAAAACGTGCACTGTAGACCCCGGGTGCGCCACCCAGGGCGTCGACCTCGAGCCCGGAATCGTCAGCTAGCGCAGCGAGTCCAGTCACACTCGCAGCATGGCGCGCCTTGATGATCGCGTTTTCGACAAAGGTGGTTCCTGTTTCGGCGATTTCGCTGACGCCGAATTCGGACTGTGCGTGCAGTTGATAACCGAGATCGTCGAGTATTACCGATAGTTCGCGCAGTTTGCCGGCATTACCTGACGCCAACACCAGTTGCTTCATATTGGCGTCTGCAGGGCGAACAGACGCTTGATGCCAGTGCGTGCCAGCGTCAGCATTTCACCGAGTTCCGCTTCGCTGAAGGCAGCTGCTTCGGCGGTGCCCTGGACTTCGATAAAGCCACCCTGGTTATTCATCACAATGTTCATGTCGGTATCCGCGACCGAGTCTTCGGCGTAGTCGAGGTCGAGTACCGGTTGCCCCTGGTAAATGCCGACGGAAATGGCGGCAACCTGGCACTCGATCGGATTTTGCTGCAATGCGCCCTTGTCGATCATGTTCTGTATCGCATCGGCAAGCGCCACCCAGGCCCCGGTAATCGAGGCCGTGCGCGTTCCGCCATCGGCCTGGATGACATCGCAGTCAATGGTGATGGTGCGCTCACCCAGTGTCGCAGTATTGATGCAGGCACGCAGAGCACGCCCGATCAGCCGCTGGATTTCGAGCGTGCGTCCGCCCTGCTTGCCGACATTCGCCTCGCGGCGCATGCGACTGCCGGTGGAACGCGGCAGCATACCGTATTCGGCGGTGACCCAACCGCTGCCCTTGCCGCGCAAAAACCCCGGGACCGAGTTATCTACCGAGGCGGTGCAAATGACGCGCGTATCGCCGCATTCGATCAATACCGAACCGTCAGCGTGCTTGATGTAGTTGCGGGTAATGCTGATCGGTCTAAGTTCGTCCGCGGAACGGGAACTGGGTCGCATTGGCTTGCCTCCATAAAATGAGCGGCAATTATACTCATCGGGTCACGGCTCGTCCGCAAGAATCGGCCGCGGAGTTTTGCGAGAGTGTGATCAGCTTAATTATAGTGACAGGCTAAAATAAGATATGATACGCGTTACCCGTTAACAAAATACGTTAAAGAGAGACTCTATAGTGATACGAAGCATGACCGCCTTTGCACGTGTACAACAAAGCAATGAAGCTGGATCGATTACCTGGGAGCTGCGCTCGGTGAACCACCGCTATCTCGAGCCCGGAATCAAGTTGCCCGATGAATTCAGGCAACTCGAGCCAGAGATTCGCAAACTGCTGGGCCAGCAGCTGACCCGGGGCAAGATTGACCTGTCGTTGCGTTACAAGCTCGACCAGCAGTTGACGAGCAAAATATCACTCAACGAAAACATCGTGCGCAGCCTGCGCGAAGTCGAGCAGCAGGTGTTGAACATCGTGCACGAGGGCAGCAAGCTGTCGGTCTCTGATATTCTCAGTTGGCCCGGCGTTATCAGCGAAGGGGAACGGGATCTGTCGGCCCTGCAGCAATTGTCGATGACCTGTCTCGAAGCGGCCCTGGAGCAGTTGCAACAAGGTCGCGAGGCTGAGGGTAGCGCGCTCGAAGAAATGATTCGCAGTCGCTGTCAGCAGGTCAGCGAAATCGTCGCTGAAGTGCGCAAGCAGCGCCCCGCGTTGATTGTTGCGCTGCGCGATAAATGGGTGGCGGCACTGGATGAGAAGATGCAACAGTGGCGTGATTCCGCGAATGAAAGTCGGCTTGAACAGGAACTGGTGTTGCTCGCGCAAAAGCTTGACGTCGAGGAAGAACTGGATCGGCTCGACACACACATCGCCGAAGTATTAAAAGTGCTCGATCGTGATGAAGCGGTAGGACGTCGGCTCGATTTCCTGATGCAGGAACTCAATCGTGAGGCCAATACGCTTGGTTCGAAGTCGCAGGATGGCGTGACTACCCAGCAGGCGGTGGATCTCAAGGTACTGATCGAGCAAATGCGTGAACAGGTACAGAACATCGAGTGAGGCGGGCGCGTATCGTGAAACTAACCATCTCATCCTTCAGCGCACTATTGATCGGCGGTCTCAGCCTGCTGATGTTCGTGCTGTGGATGGCGTCATTGCTGGTGCTAGCCGACCGGCAGAACGAGGACAGTGGCAGCGCCTTGCAACACAATCTGCAGGCACAGATCCAGCAGTTACAGCAAAATCAGCAATTGTGGCTGCAATCGCAGTACTACCTGCTGAACACCCTGGCGAAATCGCCCGATAATAACCAGAATTTCCAGTCTTTCCTGTGGGGATACTACCAGCGCAACCCCAGTATCTGGGCAGTCAACCTGGTGCAGTTCAACGAGCGTGGCCTGCCGTTGTCGAAATCCAGCAAGCCGGGTTGCCGGCAACCTGATCAGATGCTGCGGGCCAATTTCGACGACTTCCTGGTGCCGCGTATCTCCAGTTGCCGGATTGACAACAAGGCGCTGCTCGAGATCGCGGGTCCAGTGGTGACCGATGGCGATGCGGTGGTGTTGTTGGTGAGCATGGATTACTTTGATTTTCTCAACGAGTTTTCGAGTCTGACCGGACGCAAGCTGCAGCGCGCAGTCGACAGCGAGCAAGATTTTCAATTCTTTGAATATGGCGCCGCGGCGAGTGACGAGAATTTGATCCGCGTCAAAATCGGGGTGCCGGGTGAGGTATTCGGTGAACTGTATCTGCAACCGCAGCCGCTGTCGTTCTGGGCATTGTTCGAACGCCAGGCCCTGGTGGTCCTGCTGGTGTTGATACTGGGCGCCGTGCTGGTGATGTTATTGCTGCAGCGTTTTCTGCTCGGGCCAATGCAGGCGCTGGCCGGCAAGATGCATGTCGCCGTCCATGGGCAGCCGCAGGATGGCGTGTCTAAGGCGGGTGTCGTCAGACCAGGACTTGGCAAACTGGTGGATTATTTCAATCTGATGCAGAAAACTGCGCGCCTCGATCCGGTCACCGGGCTCAACAACCGCGTCATTTTTGAAGATCGCCTGGCGCAGGCAATACGCGAGGGCAAGCGCAGCGGTCGCAAGTATGCGTTGGTGTTTATTGACCTACAGGGAATTGACGAATTTGTGCAGCAACGCGGCCAGTATGTCGTCGATGCCTTGTTGCGACAGGTCGCGGAGAGTTTGCGCGAGAGCCTGCGCGAGAGTGATCACCTGGCGCGTTTCGAGCGCAACCTGTTCGCGCTATTGCTGGAAGTGCAACAACGCGATCAGCTGCATAACCTGGTCGAAAAACTTTACCTGTCATTGATTCGGCGTTATCGCGTGTATGAACGCGAGTTCGAGCTGGATGCCTTCATCGGGGTCGCCATCTACCCGGATCACGCGGTCGACGCCAATGGTCTCTACCAGAAGGCGAGCACCGCCCTGGTCGCCGCCGAGCACAGCGAATGGCCGATCGAGTATTTCCATGAGAGTGAAGACCAGACCGATACCTCGGGATTTACCATCATCCAGTCGTTGCGTCGCGCGATCGAGCGCGACGAGTTGAAGCTGGTGTATCAACCGGTGGTGGATTTGCAGAGCTTTCAGACCGTCTATCTCGAAGCCCTGCTGCGCTGGAAGGACCCGGAGGGGCACGATGTGTCCATCGAACAAACGATTCACCTCGCCGAGCAGAATCACCTGATTAAATCGCTCACCAACTGGATAATCGAATCTGCCTGCCGCTTCGTCAGTCAATCGGAGTTGGGCGATGTGGCGGTCGGCATCAACCTGTCGATGATCGACCTGCACGACCGGCGTCTGCCGGAGCGTATCGAAACTTTCCTGCAACAGTACCAGGTCAAGCCCTCCCAGATCGTCATCGAAATCACCGAAGGGCAAATCATGCAGGAGCCGCAAAAGGTAATCGAAGTGCTCGCTCATCTCGGTGTCATGGGGCTGTCGCTGTCCATCGATGACTTCGGCACCGGGCAGGCGTCGCTGACTTATCTAAAGGAATTGCCGGTCGAAAAACTCAAGATTGACCAGTCCTTTGTGCGCGATATCGCGACCAACCCGGATGACCAACTGATCGTGCGTGCCACGATTGAACTTGCCCATACCCTCGATCTTAAAGTCGTGGCGGAAGGTGTCGAGACGTTGGCGGTTTGCGAAGTGCTCGCGGAAATGAACTGCGACCACGTGCAGGGTTATTACATCAGCCGCCCGCTGGAAGCAGAGCAGGTCAGCGGCTGGTTCGAGACCCTCGTCAAACCAGACCTTGTTCGGAAAGGCAGGTAGTCTCATCGCCGACGATCACGTGGTCGAGTACTCGAATGTCGACCAGTGCCAGGGCCTTACGTAACCTTTCGGTAATGCGGATGTCGGCCTGGCTGGGCTCGCTGATTCCAGAGGGATGGTTATGTGCCAGTATCACTGCCGCTGCGTTGTCTGCAAGCGCCTGTTTGACCACTTCGCGCGGGTAGACGCTGGCACCGTCGATGGTACCGCGAAACAATTCGCGAAACGCAATGACCCGATTGCGGTTATCCAGCATCAGGCAGGCGAAGACTTCATGATCGTGGTCGCGCAGTTGAGTGCGCAGGTACTGTACGGTTTGCGTCGGGTTCGTAAGGCAGTTGTCACGCGCCAGGTTTTCGGCGAAATGGCGGCGCGCGATTTCCAGCGCCGCCTGCAATAGTGCGAACCTGGCCAGGCCGAGACCTCGTCCCGAGCAAAAGCGGTTGATGTCGGCGTCGAGAATGCCGCGCAGCGAACCGAAATCCCGCAATAGTTGCCTGCCGAGATCAACTGCAGAGCAGCCAGGGGGGCCAGTGCGTAGGAAAATTGCCAGCAATTCGGCATCCGATAACGCGGCTGCGCCGCGCTGGATGAGTTTTTCACGGGGTCGTTCGGCGCGTGGCCACTCGGAAATTGCCATGGGTAATCCTTTACCTGTTGTTTCCAGCCGCTAAAATAGAACAAATGCAATCACTCATCAACAAGAAAATTTTGCTCGGTGTTACCGGAGGCATCGCCGCCTACAAGTCGGCGGAACTGGTGCGGCTGTTGATCAAGGCCGGTGCTGAGGTGCGCGTGGTAATGACGCCGGCGGCACGAGAATTCGTCCAGCCACTGACTTACCAGGCCTTGAGCGGGCACCGCGTGTATGTCGACCTGTTTGACGCGGAAGCAGATTCGGCGATGGATCATATCGAGTTGGCGCGCTGGTGTGATCTGCTGCTGGTGGCACCTGCCTCGGCCGATTTTATTGGCAAGATGGCCGCAGGCTACGCCGATAACCTGTTGTTGACACTGTGTCTTGCAAGCCGGCAAGCGGTGGCAGTGGCACCGGCAATGAACCAGCAAATGTTTGCCAATGCCGCAACAGCTGCCAATCTCGAGCAACTGAATGCTCGTGGGACACTGGTGTGGGGGCCCGATTCGGGCGAGCAGGCCTGTGGCGATGTCGGCCCCGGGCGTATGCTGGAACCGGCACATCTGCTGGCAAACATCGAGGCACATTTCCAACCGGGCAGGTTGCAGGGTGTCGAACTTCTGCTGACCGCCGGGCCGACGCGTGAGGCGATCGATCCGGTGCGTTATATCAGTAATCGCAGCTCAGGAAAAATGGGTTATGCGCTGGCCCGTGCGGCACTGCGTGCAGGAGCTAAAGTCACCCTGGTTAGCGGCCCGGTATCGCTGGCTCCGCCAGCGGGAGCGAAACTGATCGCGGTCGAGTCCGCCCAGGAAATGTATGCTGCGGTAATGCAGGCCGTTGCGCACAGCGATATCTTCATCGCCTGTGCCGCGGTTTCGGATTACCGTGTCGAGCAGCAGGCGGAGCACAAAATCAAGAAATCGACGCAGGCGATGACGCTCGCGCTGGTGCCGAATGAGGACATTCTGGCCGCGGTTAGCGCACTCCATCAACGACCGTTTTGTGTGGGTTTTGCCGCCGAAACGCGCGATCTTGAGAAATACGCGCTTGGCAAGCTTGATGCCAAGCACCTCGACATGATCGCGGCCAACCTGGTAGCGGATGGCAGTGGTGGCTTCGAGACTGATGTCAACCGGCTCGAAGTATTCTGGCCAGGAGGAGGGCACAGCATTGCGCAGGCGAGCAAGCAGGAGGTTGCAAAACAGCTTATCGATTTGATAGGCGAGCGTTATACTGGTGCGCTTTCCGCCGAACCCGGTAGCGCATGAACGTAAATAAAAGTAACGTCGCAGAGATCCTGGTCGAGGCTTTGCCCTATATCCAGGCCCTCGACCGGAAAACCGTGGTAATCAAGTTTGGCGGCAACGCGATGGTCGACGAGGCCTTGAAGAGCAGCTTCGCGCAAGACATCGTTTTACTGAAACAGGTTGGCGTCAATCCCGTTATCGTGCACGGCGGCGGTCCGCAAATTGGCAAGTTACTGGAACAGATAGGTAAGAAAAGCCGGTTTATCGAGGGCATGCGGGTAACCGACAACGAAACCATGGATGTGGTGGAAATGGTGCTCGGCGGGCAGGTCAACAAGCAGATCGTGTCGCTGATTAATCGCCACGGCGGTCGTGCGGTCGGTCTTACCGGTAAGGACGGTGGCCTTATCACCGCACGTAAAATGAAGCTAGCCGGCATTGATTCGGAAAGTAATGACCTGGGCCAGGTCGGTGAAGTCGAATCCATCGATCCGCGCGTGGTAACCATGCTCGTCAACGACGATTTCATTCCAGTGATCGCGCCGATAGGTGTTAGCCCGGACGGTACTTCATACAACATCAACGCGGATCTGGTAGCCGGTGAGCTGGCGCGGGTTCTGGGTGCGGAAAAACTGTTATTACTGACCAACACCCCGGGTGTGCTCGATCTGCAAGGGAATTTGCTAACCGGGTTAAGTGCTGCGGATACCGAACGCCTGATCGCCAGCGGCGTTATACATGGAGGTATGTTGCCAAAGGTGCGTTGTGCGCTGAACGCGGTCAAGGGTGGCGTTGCTACCAGTCAGATCATCGACGGGCGCATCAAGCATTCGGTGCTGCTGGAGCTGTTAACCGATACCGGGGTAGGTACCTTGATCAATGGGGTTCAGGCCGGGTGATCGCGACCGATTGAGCGGTACCTCGCTTTAATTGGAGGCGGATTTGAGCAGCCGGAAGCGTTCCAGATCGAGTTCATACCGTTGACGGACCTTTTCTTTTTCATCCATTTTCAACTGCAATTGCGCGTTTCGGCTTTCGATCTTGCGTTGGAAATGCTCGATTTTTTGCGCCAGGCCGCCCGGAATGTCGGCGCCCTTTGAAGTGTAACTACTTTGTGCTCGATCCGTCAGTTGGTCGAGTTTGCCCTGTGTCGTCTCGATGTTGCCGGCGATCAGACGGATGACCGAATCGATGACTTCCATGCGGCTGTCGCGCGCATGCTCGAGTTCTTCCTCGGTGCTGAAGGTCAGCAGCAGCACACGGTCCTGTTTATCCTGTATCGCCTTGAGGCGCGCTTCTTCGCGTTGCTGTTCTTCAAGCTTGCGTTTTGACTCGGCTTCGATGGCAAGCTCTTCCGGCGTCTTGGCCGCATCCTTGGTGGTCAGCACGATCCCCTGGGAATTGAGTTGTTGATGCCTTTTCCTGGTCTGGGAGGGCGGCAGTTGATCGCTGTAGCGTACCGCGCCGTTTTCATCGACCCATTTGTACAGAGCCCCGGCCAGGGGCGCTTTACTGATGGCGCACAGCAGAACCGCCAGTAACAATTCTGGAAATCGAGTTGAAGCGGCATTTTTCAATGTCCTGGCAACGCGCACGGGGGGTGTTTCTTCCTTTGGTGATTAAAAATCTTAAAGCGTAAGGTTCATAATAGGCCAATACGCGCCATTTTCCACAATTTAGCTATTAACGCGCCGCGAGTAACGACGCGACCGGGGTGTGCACGGCCTGCAGGTAGTGGCGATCATCCCTAGAGGTCACCAGCACTGCGATACCGATGTTTTCAGACTGCCATGCGGGATCGATGCTGATTCGATGCTGGTTCTCGGTCTGCAGGCTCTGTGCCGGGCTCAGGTAACGCACGACCTGCTGATGATGCAGGATTTCACCCGAATTTTCGCCACGCTTGACGTCGCTAGAAAGATTGTTCTCGTAGACCAGGTATCGGTGGTGGATCTGATCGATGGTACCGCGCCCGGCCGGCGCCTGCAGCGCCACCACCAGATCCGATTTGTCGCGGGATACAGTCAACCGTAACGCCAGCGGAGCAGGGTTCTGGTTGGCTTGCCGAATCTTGTCGAGGATATTACCGGAACCACGCGTCTCCCTGCCATTGACAAAGAATTCTGGTGTGTAAATCGTGCGTTGCAGATTATTGGCGCCCAGTAGCCGCTGCCTTTTCGTATAGTGGGCACTCGAAAAGCGGTCTTTCCAGCCCAGGTAATCCCAGTAATCAACGTGAAACGCGAGCGCGAGCACATCGAGATCCGGTGGCGGGGATGCCACCAGTTTTGACAGCCAGCGATCGGCCCGCGGACAACTGCTGCAGCCTTCCGAAGTGTAGAGCTCGACAACCGCAGTTTGCTGGTCGCCGCTACTGATTACTATCGGCTCAGCGGCAAACGTCGCCGATGAAATCAGGCTGGCGAAAACCAGTAGTCGAATCATGCTGCCCTCGTGCCCTCTGGCAATGGGTTAGTAGACCGATTTGATTACTCCGAGTTCAGTCGATTCCGTAGCGGGAGCGATAGGCCTCGATCGACTCGCGGTAGGCGTGATCGCCACTAACCTCGAGATACTCGAGGACGTGTTCGAGCTTGATGATGGAAACAACGCTTATACCATGCTGTTCCAACTCCTGGATGGCGGATAACTGGCCCTGGCCTTTCTCCTGTCGATCGAGCGCGATGGTGACCGCGGTGACCCGGGCGCCGTGGGATTCGATCAGCGTAATCGCTTCGCGAATGGCGGTACCGGCGGTAATGACGTCGTCGATGATCATCACGCGACCGCTAATCTCGGCGCCGACGATGGTGCCACCTTCGCCGTGGTCTTTGGCTTCCTTGCGGTTGAATGCATAGGGGACGTCGCGCTGATGCAACTGGAATAACGCACTGGCGGTGATCGCCGCCAGTGGAATGCCCTTGTAAGCCGGGCCGAACAGCAGGTCGAATTCGATTGCGGAGTGTTCGATTGCGTCGGCGTAAAATGCAGCGAGTGCGGCCAGGTCGGCACCGCGATTGAAAATACCGGCGTTAAAAAAATAAGGGCTGACGCGACCGGACTTGAGTTTGAATTCACCAAAGCGCAGGGCGCCGCGTTGCAGGCAGTAGTCGACGAAGCGGGTTTGGTAAGCGAGCATAAATGATTCGATATTAGGTGGACAGGTTAAGTCATGTATCATATCGCCAGAATTTAATATTGGTAGCAGTTTAAAATGCGCGTGATCTCAGTAAACACCAACGGTATCCGCGCCGCGGCGCGCAAGGGTTTTTTTGACTGGTTACCGCGGCAACGTGCGGATTTCATCTGTATCCAGGAGACCAAGGCGCAGGTAGACCAGCTCGATCAGCCGTTGTTTCATCCTAAACGATACTTTTGCAGCTATTTCGACGCGCTTAAAAAGGGCTATGCAGGCACGGCGATTTACAGCCGGGAACAACCCGTGCAGGTGATCCGCGGATTCGGTGAATCCGAATTCGATAACGAGGGACGCTACCTGGAATTTCGCTATAAAAACCTGTCGGTCATTTCGCTGTATGCGCCGTCGGGTTCGTCCGGCGATCATCGGCAGGAATCGAAATGGCGTTTTATGGACAGTTTCCTGCTGCACCTGCAGGCGCTCAGGCGCAAACGTCGCGAGTTCATTATCTGCGGTGACTGGAACATCGCGCATAAAAATATCGATTTGAAAAACTGGCGTTCCAACCAGAAAAACTCCGGCTTCCTGCCCGAGGAACGCGCCTGGCTTTCTGACCTGTTTGAGCGGGTCGGCTATGTCGATGCCTTTCGCGTAGTCGAGCCGCGTGCCGAGCAGTACACCTGGTGGTCCAATCGTGGCAAATCCTGGGACAACAACGTGGGCTGGCGCATCGACTACCAGATTGTAACCCCCGGCCTGCGGGATAGCATTCAACGCGCACGGGTATTTCGCGACCAACGCTTCTCCGACCACGCTCCGCTGATCATGGATTACGATCTGGAGCTCTCGCAATAGTGTCGGTGGTTGCTCGTAGCTGGAGTGACACGCTCAGGCTGTTTTGCCATCGGCGCGTGGTTACCATGCTGTTCCTCGGTTTCTCAGCAGGTATCCCGTTGCTGCTGATCTTTTCGTCGCTCAGCCTGTGGCTGCGCGAGGCAGGTGCCGAGCGTGCCGCCGTCACCTACTTTAGCTGGGCAGCGCTCGGCTACTCCTTTAAGTTCGTGTGGGCGCCGTTGGTGGACCAACTGCCATTGCCGGGTCTAACGCGAATGCTTGGCCGGCGTCGCGCCTGGATACTGGTGGCGCAACTGGCGATTATCCTGTCGATTCTGGCGATGGCGGCGATTGATCCTGCCAGCGGTGAATCAAGTCTGGGCTGGATGGCGCTTGCTGCGGTTCTGCTCGGTTTTTCCTCGGCGACGCAGGATATAGTCATCGACGCGTATCGGATCGAGTCGGCCCAGGTAGAGCTGCAGGCCATGATGTCGGCAACCTATATTGCCGGATACCGCATCGGCATGCTAACCGCCGGGGCCGGTTCGCTGTTTCTGGCAGACTGGTTCGGTACCAGTACCGCGGCATATAGCTACCAGGCCTGGCAGTGGACTTACTGGTCGATGGCGGTTGCAATGCTGGCCGGGGTGGCAACCACGCTGTGCATCGACGAGCCACGCAAAGCCGAAGTCCGTGACAGCCTCGTCAGCAATCGTGACTATGCGCGTTTCATGCTGATGTTTGCGTTGTCGATCAGCGCTTTTGTCATTTCCTTTTTCTACAGTCGAGGCATCGCCGAGGCGCTCAAGTCGATACTGGGCGAAGCCTGGATGGGGCCCTACCTGGCCGCCTTGCTGGTAGAGGCGTTGCGTCTAATGCTGGCACTGCTGGTGGCCTGGCTGGTGGCAATGGTGCTGGTCAGAAGTGGTATCGTCGATTACCGCCTGGTGGAGCGCAGTTATATGGCGCCAGTACGGGATTTTTTTAGTCGCTATGGCTGGTCACTGGCCTGGATACTGCTTGCTTTGATCGGTGTTTATCGTATTTCCGACATAGTGCTCGGAGTTATCTCCAACGTGTTTTATCAGGATCTCGGCTTCAGCAAGAGTGAAATCGCCAGTGTCGTCAAAACCTTTGGTCTGCTGATGACGATCGCCGGTGGCTTTATCGGCGGCTTGCTGGCGATACGTTTTGGCGTGATGCGGATTTTACTGCTGGGCGCGGTGCTCGCGGCTGCGACCAACTTGTTATTCATGTTACTCGCCAGTATCGGCTATGATATGTTCTGGCTTTACGTCGTTATCTCCGCTGACAACCTGGCCGCCGGAATTGCCAGTGCCGCTTTCGTCGCATTTTTGTCGAGCCTGACTAACGTCTCTTTTACCGCCATGCAATATGCCATATTCAGCTCGTTGATGACGCTGTTGCCGAAAACGCTCGGTGGTTATTCGGGATCGATAGTCGACTCACTGGGTTACCCGGGATTTTTTATGCTCACCGCGATTCTCGGATTACCCGTGTTGTTATTGATCGTGATTACGGCGCGCCGCTTTGAAATCCGCGAGCATTTACATTAGTTTGTATAAAGTTTTGCGACTTACAGGACCTCTGAAAAACCATGACTAAATCCGAATCTCTATTCCAACAGGCGAACACCGTCATTCCCGGCGGCGTCAATTCTCCGGTACGTGCGTTCAACGGCGTGGGTGGCACACCGCCATTCATCGACCGCGCCGAAGGGGCGTACCTGATCGATGTGGATGGCAACCGCTACATTGATTACGTCGGTTCCTGGGGGCCGATGATTTGTGGTCACGCGCATCCGGAAATCATCGCCGCGGTTTCTGCAACGGTCGCCAAGGGGTTGAGCTTCGGTGCACCCTGTGCGCTGGAAGTCGAACTGGCGCAACGTATCTGCGACATCATGCCGAACATCGACCTGGTGCGCATGACCTGCTCCGGCACCGAGGCGACGATGAGCGCGATTCGACTCGCGCGTGGTTTCACCGGTCGCGACAAGATCATCAAGTTTGAGGGCTGTTATCATGGCCATTCCGATTCCCTGCTGATCAAGGCCGGCTCGGGCGCGCTTACGCTCGGCGTGCCGAGTTCACCGGGTGTGCCGGCGGTACTCGCCGATCATACGGTAACACTCAGCTATAACGACAGTGACCAGGTAAGGCAGGCTTTTGCCGAGATCGGCGATGAGGTCGCCTGCGTTATTGTCGAACCGGTCGCCGGCAATATGAATTGCGTGCCACCGGTAGACGGTTTTCTACAAACCCTGCGCGATTGCTGCGATGCCTCAGGCAGCCTGCTCATCCTCGATGAAGTGATGACGGGATTTCGTGTCGGCCTCGGTGGCGCACAACAACTCTATGGCATCGTTCCCGACCTTACTACGCTCGGCAAGATCATCGGCGGCGGCATGCCGGTTGGTGCGTTCGGTGGCAGAAGGGACGTCATGCAGCACATCGCGCCTCTCGGTCCGGTCTACCAGGCCGGCACCTTATCCGGCAACCCGGTAGCGATGGCGGCGGGTCTGAAGACCCTGGAAATCATTTCACGGCCGGGTTTCTACGAGGCGCTGACGCAGACCACCACGCAGCTACTGGACGGCTTGCACGCGGCGGCGGCGGCCAACGATATTGCGCTGCGCAGCAATCAGGTGGGAGCGATGTTCGGCCTGTTTTTCACCGATCAGCCCGAGGTATCGAGCTTTAGCCAGGTCAGCGCTTGCGACGCGGATCGATTCCGCCACTTCTTTCACGGCATGCTCAGTCGCGGTGTCAACCTGGCACCCTCGGCTTACGAGGCGGGCTTTGTCAGCGCGCAGCACGGCAGCGCCGAGATCGAGCAAACCATTGCCGCTGCGGCAGCCTGCTTTGCGGAGTTGCGGGCTGGAAACTGATACAACGATCAGTTAAAGACCCAGCATCGCTTTCTTCAGGCCTTTATCAGCGGGGTGATTGCCGAGCCAGATTTCGAGCAGGGCATTAGCGAAATCTTCTCCGGGTATAACCCCCAGCAATTGCTGGTTTTTACTCACGCGGGTGCCGGCGCCGGGTTGGTAATCGAAGCGGAATTGATCTCTGGCGACTGCGCTACTGTCAAAAAAGCGGTAAAAGGTTTCGATGCGTGACTGCAATCGCTGCAGTGCTTCGGCAGTTTGATTTTTTTCGAATCCCTCGCGCCAGCTATCCAGTAATTTTTTCTGGGCGACTTCCTTGTAAACAAAATCGAGCTGTATGCGCCAGGCATCTGGTTTCGACAGTATCGCCGCAACATCGTCGGATTTAGCGGGCAGGTATAGCGAACCGACGTAAACATCTACCCAGAACTTTTCACGCAGCCCAGCACCATTGAGCACCAGTATTTCACCGTTATCGGCCTTGATTTCAGCGTCGATGAAAACACCGGAAACTTCACTGGCGAAGATCTGCGTGCTGCTCATAAACAGACAAATCGCAAGGATTGAGATCCGCATGGTTAGCTCCTCCACGGTTTTTATTGCGCCAGTGTATGCAAGGCGATAAAGAATTGAAACGCCTGGCCCGGAAAATTCACCTGTCGGCTCCAGGCCTCATGCCCACCGCCCAGAAGCCCCGGTCCTGTAGCGACCCGCAACTTACCGGTGAGTAACCGGGCTAACCGCTGCTCGCTTCGGGTTTGATGTATTGAATCACGCCAAGGCGAATTAGCTCAGCGTGCAGAATCACCGCGCGGTCACCGCAATCTGGAATTTCGAGCAAGCGTTGTTTGAGTGTGACTTCGAGCGGCAACAGGTAAATCAGCTGGTAAAGAATTTCGCATAAGCCCTGGCTATCGGCGCGGATACGACCGGCCTGAACGCTGATGTGGTCGAGTAGTTGGAGCATGTAGTGATACTGCTCGGGAATTTCAGGACTGTCGTGGTCTTCGAGGATTTTGATCTCTGCCAGGGTCAGGCCATCGGCCTGGGTGTGAGTCGACAGGATTTCGAAACGTTCCACGCCGAGCGCGGTGACGCCGAGTAAACCGTCAGCGCGATGTTCCCAGTCGCTGATGGTCGCGGTGGTACCGATCGAGTAGACATCGGTATCGGCGCCGGTTTCCTCACCCTTGTGGATCAGCACCACGCCGAACAGGCTGTTCTCGCGCATGCAATTTGCGATCATGTCCAGGTAGCGGGGTTCAAAGATCTTCAACCCCAGCGTATTGGCCGGCAGCAATACCGTTTTCAACGGAAATAGCGGGATCTCATTCATGTTCGTTCACTGCGCTAAAGTGTTCTCAGTTACCCCATCGAGGTGACAGATCGTTGTCAATTCCCAGTTGATCGAGGATGCGGGCGACGATGAAATCGACCAGCTCGGATACCTTGCTGACGCCGTGATAAAAACCGGGATTGGGTGGTAATATTACCACTCCAAGGCGTGCCAGTTTAAGCATATTTTCCAGGTGAATCGCCGAGAAGGGCGTTTCCCGGGGAACCAGAATCAGGGTTTTGCGCTCCTTGATGGCCACATCGGCGGCACGATGAATCAGGTTGTCGCTGCTGCCGACTGCTATCGATGCAAGGCTGCCCATGGTGCAGGGGCAAACCACCATCGCGTCCGCCACCGAAGAACCGCTGGCCGGTGGCGCGGTCCACTGATCGCGCGAGTATACCTGGATCAGTTCCGGGTCCGCGCTGAAATAATCGACGAAGGTCTGGCGCATTTTTTGCGGCGACCCGGTGAGCTTCAGCTCGGTCTCCATACCCATTACGATCTGACCGGGTTGTGAGGCGATGAATTGAACCTGGATTTTTTCGCGCAACAGGCACTGCATCAGGCGCAAGGTATATTCAGCACCGGACGCGCCGGTCATCGCCAGGGTAATCACCTTTGGGTTCATCAATCGGTGATGTCCAGGTCGGCTTCAACCAGCTTATCGGTAGCCTGAGATAACCGCGAAATAAGGTTTTCCAGGAAAATGCGATAGTAGCGTATCTGGGTTTCAGTAGACGCCTGCTCCATCATCGAGGCACTGACGCTCATCAGCGATACTCCGGTGCGTGCCGTGATAGTCGCATTACGCGGCTGGCGTGTGAGGAAGGCGATTTCCCCGAAGCAGTCGCCCTGTTTCATCAAGCCGACGACCTTGTCGTTCTTGATTACTTCGACACCACCCTTGGCGATGATATAAAACGCCGTCTCGGGTTCGCCCTCGGTAATGATTACACTTCCCTTTTCAAAATCCTTCCACTCACTGGCATTGACTACCTCGGTTATCTGTTCGTCACTGAAATCCTTGAAGAAGGCGAGGTAGCGCAGGGTTTTCCATTTCTCCTGCATATCGATGCGTTCACCGATGTCGCGCAGGCTGCCAACGGCCTGGCTCAGATCTTTCGCCATTGATGATGCGGATTCGTAACGGTCATAGATAATTTTTTGCATCGCCTTTTCGACGATGGAGATGATGCTGTAATTTACCTCGGGGTTGAGCTCCTGGATCGGCTCGGGTTCAAGATTGCTGATCTTGTAGATCAGTGACTCCAGGCTATTGGCCTTGTAGGGGGTTTTTCTTGCCAGCAAGGCATACATTACCGCACCTAGCGAGTAGATATCCGATTGCGCTACCAGCCGCTTTTCCTCCGATAATTGCTCCGGTGGCATGTACATCGGTGATCCCTGTACCTCGGTATTAGCGCCCTCGAAACCGACATCAACGTGGGCGATGCTGAAATCCATGATTTTGACATCTCCATCATTGCTGAGCATGATGTTGCCCGGCTTCAGGTCGCGGTGAATTATGCCCTGGCGGTGAACGTAGTCGAGACCCTTGGCGCACTGGTAGATAACGTCGACTATCTGTTTTGGATTCAGCGTGCGTCCACCGGTGACGTATTCCTGCAGTGTCGTGCCGTCGATGAACTCCATGACGATGTAGTTGAGGTCCTCTTCCTGCCCGGCATCATACACGCTGACGACCGAGGGATGGTGCATGCGACCCGCGCTGAACACCTCGGCGAAAAACAGCTCGCGTACTTTTTGTATTGTCGCGTCGTCCATGTCGGCCGGGGTATGTGCAACCTTGATGGCCACGGTGCGCTGCACGAACGGATCGTAGGCCTCGTACACCACGCCCATCGAGCCACTACCGATTTTACGTTTGATCTCGTACTTGGCTATTTTTGTTGGTCTTCGAGATTTTTTAGACATACCCGGATCTGGTTTTGCAGCGCCGCTATCAGACGCTGATGTATATTTTCGAAACCACCATTGCTCATGATCACGACCTGATCTCCCTGGTGGACTGTGTGCAACAGCAAATCGATGATCTGTTGCGTATCTTTTTTTATCTCCACTATTGTAGCCGCTGATGCTGCCATTTTTGCTAAATCCCACTGTAAATTAGTGTTTTCGCATAATAAAACCAGGTCGGCAGGAGCAAATGAGGCGCCGAGCTGGTCGCCGTGTATTCCCATTTTCATCGTGTTGGAGCGGATATCGAGCACGGCGATGAGGCGTCCGCTGGTCGCCCCCTTGAGCGCATTCAGCGTCAATCCCACCGCGGTCGGGTGATGGGCGAAGTCATCTATGATGCGCACACCATCGATTTCGGCGATGATTTCCTGGCGGCGCTTTACCCCGGCAAAGCGGCTCATGGCTTCGATCGCGATATCGATCGTGACTCCGGCATGGCGTGCGGCGATGATCGCGGCGCTGGCATTCTGGGCGTTGAATTGACCCGGTTGGGAGAGATGTAACGGGTAACTGCGATCAGCGTGATGCAGACGACTGGCATCATCGAGGAAGAAGTCGGCGCCCGGGTCGCGGGCAGAAAATCCTGTCTGCTCGCTCCAGCAGCCCATTTGCAGGACGTCCTGAAGCGCCTCGTCGTCCTGATTGACGATGATTAGCGCACTCGCCGGCAGGGTGCGTACCAGGTGGTGAAACTGGCGTTTGATCGCGTCCAGGTCATCGAATATATCGGCATGATCAAATTCGAGATTGTTGAGCACCAGGGTACGTGGGTGATAGTGAATAAACTTGGAGCGCTTGTCGAACAGGGCCGAATCGTATTCGTCGGCCTCGATCACAAAAAACGGGTCGCTGCCGAGTTTTGCGGTCTGTTTGAAATTTCGGCTGACGCCACCGATCAGGTAACCGGGGTCGAGGCCGGCGTCTTCGAGAATCCATGCCAGCATGCTGCTGGTGGTGGTCTTGCCGTGGGTGCCGGCGACGGCCAGCACCCAGCGCTTGCGCAGGATGGACTCGTACAACCATTGCGGACCCGAGGTGTAAGGCAGGCCCCGTTCAAGGATCTTTTCGAATTGTGGATTGCCGCGGGAGATCGCATTGCCGACGACGTAAATGTCGCAATCCTCGGGTAACGTATCGGCATCGTAACCATTGTCGAGCTCGATACCGATGCGTTCGAGTTGGGTGCTCATCGGTGGATAGACATTCGCGTCGGAACCGCCGACCAGATGACCCGACTCGCGTGCCAGTTGCGCCAGACCTGCCATGAAGGTGCCGCAGATGCCAAGAAGGTAAATTTTCAAGAGAAGAGCCAGATAACAGTGAGTTGAAAAATAATAAAATAAGCGAAAGATATCATAGCTGAAAGCTGGGTCGAGATATCAAAGGCGCGTTTGAATATCAACGATAGCACCGCCAGGTTCCAGATCAGGAAGGCGAGGGTAACGTAAATCAGCATATTGTCGTCGGCGTTGTTGCTGTCGATCGCGAAACGATAAGCCGGGATGGTGAACGCGGTGATGATAGCGTTAGTGCCGAGCAGTGCGGAAAATGTTTGCTGGAAGCGCGGCAGTGAATTGCGCAGATTCAGGCCGATGTAGGTGATCAGGCCCAGCATGGCAAGCTCCAGCGTGATCTGTGCCCAGACCAGCGCAAAGCTGTGCTCGGCGTCCACCAGAAACAATCCGAGGAGAAAATAAAGGAAACCCGTGAGTAAAACGGTAAAGCTGTTGTAGGGCAGGCGTTCTGGGCTGGATAGCAGTACGCACATTAACAGGTAGTGCTTGAGGCTGGTGAGCCATTGCCCGATGAGGTTTTGCATGGCCGACATCATAACCGCTTCAAAACTCAACACAATAAGGCGGGAAAATGAATGAGTAAAAAATACCATTTGGTTATAATCACGCCTTTTGGCCAACCAACTAAATGAGCGAGATACCAGCTACGCCTTCGACAAATGATTTGACCAGCTTCCAGGGGCTCATCCAGACCCTGCAGAATTATTGGTCCGAGCAGGGCTGCGTGATCATGCAACCGCTGGATATGGAAGTCGGTGCCGGTACCTTTCATCCCGCGACCTTCATCCGCGCGATTGGTCCTGAACCCTGGCGTGCCGCCTATGTGCAGCCGAGCCGCCGTCCTACCGATGGGCGCTATGGCGAGAACCCCAATCGCCTGCAACATTACTTCCAGTTCCAGGTGCTGCTCAAGCCTTCCCCCGATAATTTCCAGGAACTCTACCTGGGTTCGCTGGAGGCGCTCGGTTTTGACATGCTGGTGCACGATATTCGTTTTGTCGAGGACGACTGGGAATCGCCGACCCTGGGTGCCTGGGGCCTGGGATGGGAGGTGTGGCTGAATGGCATGGAAGTGACTCAGTTTACCTATTTCCAGCAGGTCGGTGGCCTCGAGTGTCACCCGGTGTCGGGTGAAATTACCTATGGCCTTGAGCGCCTGGCGATGTATTTGCAGGGGGTGGATAATTTATACGATCTGGTGTGGGGTAGTGGGCCGCAGGGTAATGTGACCTATGGTGATATCTACCTGCAAAACGAAGTCGAGCAATCGACCTACAATTTTGAGCTGGCCGATACCGACGCCCTGTTTCGCTGGTTTGACGTCTGTGAGGCCCAATGTCAGATACTGGTGGAGAAAAAATTGCCGTTACCGGCTTACGAACAGGTGCTGAAGGCATCACATGCATTTAACCTGCTCGATGCGCGGCATGCGATTTCAGTCTCCGAGCGACAACGCTTCATCCTGCGCGTGCGCAGCCTGTCGCGCGCCGTCGCCGAGGCCTATTATGCATCGCGTGAAGCGCTCGGTTTTCCAATGATTCGCGAAGGTGGCAGCGATGAGTAATCATTGCCTGATTGAAATTGGTACCGAGGAATTGCCCCCGCGTGCGCTGCAGTCGCTGGCCCGGGATTTTGCCGAGCTGGTGCAAAACGGCCTGGACGCTGCCGAACTCGGCCCGCAGACCGTGGAAGTATTCGCCACCCCCCGCCGGTTGGCGATACTGTTGAGTGGGGTGCCGCTGCGACAGGCAGACCGGCAGATCGAAAAGCGCGGACCAGCGCTATCCGTGGCTTTTGACGCCGACGGAAACGTGTCCAAAGCGGCGAGTGGCTTTGCGCGCTCCTGTGGAGTCAATGTCGAGCAACTCGAGCGGCGCGAGACGGACAAGGGCAGTTGGCTGTATTTCAGTGCGCTTGAATCTGGCGGTAGTCTGCACGAATTGTTACCTGGAATTGTCACCACCGCGCTGGCCGCGCTGCCGATTCCGAAACGCATGCGCTGGGGCGAGCGTAGCGAGGAATTCGTGCGCCCGGTGAAGTGGTTGGTGTTGATGCTGGACCGCGCAGTAGTCGATGCCGAGGTTTTCGGCCTGCGTTCCGGCAACTTCAGCTACGGCCATCGTTTTCATGCACCCGGCAAACTGGAAATCGACGATGCCGGTAATTACGCAAAGCTGTTGCTTGAGAACGGGATGGTAATCGCCAGTTTCGCCAGGCGGCGTGACAGTATTCGTAGCCTTGTGGAGCAGGCGGCGCTGCGTTTGGGGGGTGAAGTCAGAATCGACGCTGCGCTGCTCGATGAAGTCACCGCGCTGGTCGAGTACCCGGTGGCGGTATGCGGTGCATTCGACAGCAGTTTTCTGGATTTGCCGCTGGAAGTGCTGGTGACGACGATGCAGGATAACCAGCGATACTTCGCCTTGTATGATGCCGATGGGGGACTGCTACCGCGGTTCATTTCGATCGCCAATATCGATAGTCGTAAACCGGAAGTGGTTGCCGGTGGTAATGAGCGCGTCATACGGCCACGCTTTGCTGATGCGCAATTCTTTTATTCGCAGGATCGCAAACAGGGTCTGGAGCGGATGCGTGAGCGCCTGGATACCGTTGTGTTTCAGAGGAAACTCGGCAGCCTCGGAGATAAGGCCAGGCGTATTTCCCGCCTTGCGGCGGCAATCGCAGCCTTGATTGGTGCCGATGTGAATTTGACCAGGCGCGCAGCGGACCTGTGCAAAGCGGACCTGATGAGCGATATGGTCGGTGAGTTTCCCCGGCTGCAGGGCATCATGGGCCGTTACTATGGCGCTCTGCAAGACGAGGATGCCGGCGTTTGCGATGCCATCGAACAACATTACTGGCCGCGTTATGCTGGCGATCGTGTGCCGTTGTCGGCTATCGCGCAGGCGCTTGCGCTTGCCGACCGGCTCGATAGCCTGATCGGAATATTCGCCATCGGTGAAAAGCCAGGTGGTGACAAGGATCCATTCGCGTTGCGTCGTGCCGCGCTTGCGGTGCTGCGCATCATAGTCGAGAACGACCTGGCGCTGGATATCAAGGATCTGTGCAGGTTGGCCGCAGAGGGTTATGCAGATGAACTCGACGCTGTCGCTTCTGTCGACGCGGTAATCGAGTATATCTTTGATCGTCAGAAGGGCTATTACCAGGAGCGGGGCATGCGCCTGGACGTCATCGAGGCAGTGGTACATGAACGTCCCGGGTCGTTATATGACTGCGATTTACGCATCCGCGCGCTACAGGAATTCCAGGGCCACGAAGCGGCGGTGGCGCTGGCCGCGGCCAATAAACGGATCGCCAATATTCTCAGGAAGCAATCACAGGCGGTCACCGAGGTCGATGCCAAACTGTTACAGGAAGATGCCGAGATCGAGCTTTATCAGCAACTCAAGTCCCTCGATGACGGGGTGGGAGCGTTGTTCGCCGGGGCGCATTACCTGGAGGGGCTCGAGCAGTTGGCACAACTGCGACCCGCGGTTGATCGTTTTTTCGATGAGGTCATGGTGATGAGCGACGACCCGGCACTGCAAAACAACCGGCTTGCACTCCTTGATGAACTATTGCAAAGTTTCAGGCGAGTCGCTGATTTATCGCGTATCCAGTCCTGAATGCCCCGTTTTGCTCTAGGAGTTTGACAGTTGGCCAAGATGATTATCATGGAAAGAGATGGCGTGATCAGCCATCGGCAAGAGGACGACGTCACCACGGTCGAAGGATGGGACCCGATTGCGGGCAGCATCGAAGCGATCAATCGCCTGAAGAAGGCCGGTTATCTGGTTACCATTGCGTCTAACCACTCAGGTATTGCACGTGGCTACTACAACGAGGAAGTTCTGCAGGAAATGCACGATAAAATGCAACGCATGCTGGCAATTCGCGGCGCCAGCGTCGACGGTATCTTCTATTGTCCGCACGGGCCGGAGTCCAATTGTGTTTGCCGTAAGCCCAAGCCCGGGTTGCTGTTTCAAATTGCCAGGCAATTCGGTGTCGACCTGACTGAAACGCCGTTGGTAGGGGATAGCATCGTTGATATCGGTGCAGCCAGGATGGCCAGCGCCAATCCGGTTTTGGTACGTACCGGCAATGGCGAGTACACCATGCAGCACTTTCCCGAAGCACTCGATGTTCCCGTATACGATGATCTGGCTCACTTCGTTCGCGAAACCCTGCGGCGTAGATAGGCGAGCTCATGGTAAATCCCATATACAAATTCTGGTTGTCCATTCGAGCAACGTTTTTCTGGATACTCTTTTTGCCCGGCATACTGGTTTGCGCGACGCTGGTTTCGCTCGCTTTTTTTACTCCGCTCTGGTTGCGCATAGGCATCGTAAAAATCTGGATCGCTTATTCGCTTGCCAGCCTGCGTATTACCTGTGGGCTCAACTACTCGATCGAAGGAACGGAAAATATTCCCGAGGATGGATTCATCGTCATGAGCAAACACAGTTCGACCTGGGAAACCATCGCGATTCAGTGGTTTTTCAGGCCGATGGTCTGGGTGGTAAAACGCGAGCTTACCTGGATACCCTTTTTCGGTTGGGCGCTAATGGCGATGAATGTGATCGCGTTGAATCGCGGGACGGGGCGCAAGGCGGTCAACCAGTTGATACGAGAAAGCAAGCACCACATGGACCAGGGCCGTATCCTGGCGCTGTTTCCCGAGGGGACCCGGGTTTTGCCGATGCAGAGCAAACCCTTCAAACTCGGCGGCGCCATCGTATCGCAACGCACCGGTTATGCGGTGTTACCGGTAGCGCATAATGCCGGGGAATTCTGGCCACGCCACAGCTGGATCAAATGGCCGGGTACGATTCGCGTAGTCATCGGTCCGCCGGTCGAGCCCGAGGGTAAAAAGCCGGAGGCTATCATTGCCGAAGTCGGTGACTGGATTACCCGTGAATGCGAGGCTATCAGCGACACCGAGCAATTGAAACGAATCGGTGTGCTGCCTGCGAGCAGCGCTGAATAGCCGCGGCCACTGTCGGTGCGATCTGGTCTTTTTCTGTTGCTGTGCTGCTGCCTCGGTGTTGCCAGGGCGGAATATACCGGGGTGGCAATCGAGATCGCCGACCTCGAGTCTGACTGGGCGTTCGCCGATACTTCGCGCGTGGCGAAAATCAATTCGATCAGCCTGCAGATCGAAGAACGCGCCGAGAGTGGTCTGGCAGTGGGTATCAGCATCGGTTACCTGAGTATGCGCGTTGGTGGTGACAGCACAGCTCCAGCGACGAAATTCGAAGCGCAGAATCTGCAGGTTTATCTGCGTCCGGAATTTCCACTGGGTGAATCCGTGTCACTGGAGAGCCTGCTCAGTTATGGTTATTACACTGGCGACGAAAACGTCGCTAGCGAAAGCGATCGTGCTGAAATCGAGTGGAGTCAGGTCCGCGCAGAAATCGGGGTGAGTTTTCGCTTTAAAAATCTGCGCGTCACGCCCTTCACCAGCTACAGCCGCATCGATGGGGACATCAGTGGCTTGAACGCGAGTACTGGATTTGAACTGGAAGATCCGTTCAATCACGGTGTGCGTTTCGATATTTTTGTCGAACGCACAGCCTTCATCGGAATTCGACTCCAGACCGGCAGTCAGCCAGGTGGTTATCTCAGTTTTGTGCGGCGTTACTAGCGTAACAGTTCTTGCGCGCACTATAGTTTTCCACCAGGGCATCGATTTTTTCCTGATCGTATTCGCGCAAACCACTCAGGACCATCTTTTTCTGGCCTTTGCCGACGGTTTCGTCATTGCAGCACAGGTCGTAATTCAATGCCACGTCGCCACGCTTGCCGTAAGGCCTGAACGTACTGCCGGTTAGTTTCAGCTCCACCGAATCGATGTCCAGGGTATCCAGCGAAATGCGCATATGGTCGTAAATGACCAGCGGCCGCTCGGTATTGATCATGACGTTGTTTTGTTGCATCAACGGCACCAGTACATGCGGAAAGGTATGGCCGGAAAACTCGACATAATTGCGGGTCAGGGAATTGATGAGCCCCGGGTTCCGGCTATGTGCACCATCACTGGAGACATCGAGGTATTTTTTGTCATTCTCATCGTAGATGGAAATCTCGCGGGCGTTAACAGCGGGTAGAATCAGCGTCACGTCTTCGCTTACCATGCCCGAAAACGAAAACCCCATGGTTTGACGCAGGCCGTAGTGGTGGATTATGACGCAGAACAGCAAGTCGCCCGGGATGCAGAATCGCTTCGAATCGACATCGTGAATGGTATTAAAATCACCAGCCACCGATTTGGCGAAATCGCTAGCCTGTTGGCGGGTAAAGGAGAGTCTGGAACCTTCCAGGGTATAGAACTTTTCTAGATTCATTATTTTTCTCAGGGTAACGTTCCGGGGCCCGGGATGGTATCTTACAGCATTTTGTGAAGGGTAAGAAATTGGTGCACAACAGGACGTTCAATATCCGCCAGCGGTCGGTGCGCTATGCTTAGTTTCAATGGGCTAGCGCTGCGCCGCTCGACGACGCTGTTGTTTGAAGCGGTCGACCTGAAGGTATATCCCGGTCAAAAACTTGGGATTACCGGCGCCAATGGTTGCGGTAAGTCGTCGTTATTTGCTTTGATTCGTGGGGAGCTCGCTGCTGATCAGGGCGATTTCTCGATGCCGCAACAGTGGGCGCTGGCCTGGGTCGAGCAAGAGACGGTCCTTAGCAAGCGTATTGCAGTTGAATACGTCATCGATGGCGATGCAGAGCTCAGGCGGGTCGAGGCGCAGTTGCAACGGGCCGAGTTGAAGCCAGAGCCGATGCTCATCGCGAGTTGTCATGAGCGCCTGCAGGAAATCGAAGGCTACCAGGCAACCAGCCGCGCGGCGCGCCTGTTGGCGGGTCTTGGCTTCAGTGAGGCGGATATTCATCGACCGCTGAACGAGTTTTCCGGTGGCTGGATAATGCGCCTCAATCTGGCGCGCGCACTGATGTGTCGCTCCGATCTGCTGCTGCTCGACGAGCCGACCAATCACCTCGACCTGGATGCGGTGATCTGGCTCGAGCAATGGTTGCGGCGCTACCCGGGCACGCTCTTGTTGATTTCGCACGATCGCGACTTTCTCGATGCGGTTGTCAATTGTGTCGCCCATATCGAAAATCAGCACATCGATCTTTATCGCGGTAACTATTCTGCCTTTGAAGTGCAACGTGTCGAGCGCCTGGCGCAACAGCAGGCGG
>JAJDOF010000114.1 GCA_022340305.1 Gammaproteobacteria bacterium | reverse complement strand
TCGTCAAAGACCAGCCGGACAGCGTAATGGCCGATGGGTTCGATGCGTTCGATGTTGACGTCTTCCTTGCCGATTTGCAGCACTTCCTGGCCGGGACCATGTCCCTGAACTTCCGCCGACGGCGAATAAACCCGCAGGTATTCGACCGGAAGCTTGAAAGTGGAGTCGTCTTCAAACGTGACTTCGAGGACACGCGAACGCTGGTGCAAGTGAATCTGGGTTGGCTTCATCAGAGTATGTACTGCGATAAATCTTCGTCGAGCGACAGCTCGCCGAGTTGTTCGTTGACGTAATCGGCATCGATAGTAATCGCCTGATCGACCATATCGGAGGCCTCGAAACTAATGGTTTCCAGCAGTCGCTCCATGACAGTGTGCAAACGACGGGCACCGATGTTTTCCTGTTTTTCGTTCACCTGGAAGGCTACCTCGGCGATGCGGGCGAGCGCGTCGTCGGTAAAGGTCAGGCTGATGCCTTCGGTTTGCATCAGTGCGGTATATTGTTCAGTCAGCGACGCGTTCGGCTCACGCAAAATCCGTATGAAATCCTCAACGGTGAGTGCTGACAATTCGACACGAATCGGTAGCCGGCCCTGTAACTCCGGAATCAGATCACTGGGTTTGGCGACGTGGAAGGCGCCGGAAGCGATAAACAGGATGTGATCCGTTTTAATCATGCCGGCCTTGGTCGATACGGTACAGCCCTCGACCAGCGGCAACAGGTCGCGTTGTACACCTTCGCGCGACACATCGGTGCCACTGGTTTCACCGCGTTTGGCGACCTTGTCGATTTCATCGATAAAGACGATACCGTTCTGCTCGGCGTTTTCGAGCGCAGCCAGCTTGAGCTCGTCCTCGTTGATCAATTTAGCGGCCTCCTCGTCGGTCAGCATCTTCAGGGCGTCATCGACGCGCAGCTTACGCGTGCGAGTCTTGGCGTGGCCGAGGTTCTGGAACAGTCCCTGCAGCTGGTTAGTCATGTCTTCCATACCGGGTGGCGCCATGATTTCAACACCCACCGACGGCATTTGCAGATCGATTTCGATTTCACGGTCGTCGATCTTGCCCTCACGCAGCATCTTGCGAAATTTCTGGCGCGTATTATCACTGCCCTCGCGATCGGCATCTTCGTTAAAATCCTTCGGTCGCGGTAACAACGCGTCCAGCACCTTTTCTTCGGCGGCGTCCTCGGCGCGGTGTCGCACGCGGGCGACTTCGTCCTCGCGCATCTGTTTGACCGAGACATCGACCAGATCTCGTATGATTGATTCTACATCGCGCCCGACATAGCCCACTTCGGTGAACTTGGTCGCCTCCACTTTGATGAATGGGGCGTGGGCGAGTCGCGCCAGGCGGCGCGCAATTTCAGTCTTACCCACCCCGGTGGGACCCATCATCAAGATATTCTTGGGCGTAATTTCATTTCGCAGGTCGGCACTCACCTGTTGCCTGCGCCAGCGATTGCGCAGCGCGATGGCAACAGCGCGCTTGGCTTTGTCCTGGCCGATGATGTGGTTGTCGAGTTCCTGCGAAATTTCGCGCGGTGTCATGGGTGACTGATTAATTGTTTTGGTATCCAAGGTAGTTACGCGTAATCCAGGGTTTCGAAGTTATGGTTGTGATTGGTGAAAACGCAGATATCACCGGCAATGCTCAGGCCCTTTGCGACGATTTCAGCAGCGCTGAGCTCTGTGGTATCGAGCATCGCACGTGCCGCGGCCTGGGCGTAGGGGCCACCCGAACCAATCGCCATCAGGCTATCCTCGGGCTCGATGACATCGCCATTCCCGGAGATGATCAACGAGGCCTCTTCATTGGCGACGCACAACAAGGCCTCGAGTCGGCGCAGGGCGCGGTCCGAACGCCATTCCTTGGCGAGCTCCACCGCCGCGCGAACCATTTGCCCATTGTGCTTTTCGAGCTTGCCTTCGAACAGCTCAAACAGCAAAAAGGCATCCGCAGTGCCGCCGGCAAAGCCAGCAATCACGCGGTCCTTGTAAAGCCTGCGCACCTTGCGCGCATTGCCTTTCATGATGGTGTTGCCCATGCTGACCTGGCCATCACCACCGATGACAACGCTGTTATTGCGGCGCACCGAGAGTATTGTTGTACCGTCAAACTGTTGCAAGATTCGCATCCGGTGATATCGAGGCAGACATTGTGATATATGGGCGCCGGTAAATAAATACAAGAAAAAAACAGCTCCGCTGTTTTTTTCGCAGTCCCGATACGTCGGACCGCCGCGCAAGCGGGGACCTCGGCCAGCAAGTACCCTGCCAGTCGAAGCCACCCCTCAACGCGCTACTGTCGCAAGATTCCCAGCTAACGGGAATGATCGCAGATACGTCGGACCGCCGCGCAAGCGTGAACCTCGCCCGGGCAAACACATGCAAATGGGGAGGATCCTGGCCAGGCTGGATTGTTTCTAGCCGATCGCTCAGCGGCGAAGACCACTCGCCGCTACGATTGCTGCTCAGTTGTTGGTGTAGCCCTGCATAAATCGCAGCTGGATTAATTCAACGCGTTTACGATTGGCGCCAAGATCGCCATAACCGACTCGAGATGCGGAGCGAAAGTGAATCAGGCCTGCGCCGATATCGAAGCGGATCTCCAGATCATCGACGAAGCCAAACATCGGCGAGGTGAAAGTTGCCGCAATGTAATCAGCCTGCTCGATGGTAATCACTCCACCTGATTCAGTAATAATTGCAGCAATCCTCGCTCTATCGCTGTTTGCAGATTGTTCCGAAAATACTAGCGAATCGATATGGTGAGCGGAATCTTCGCGGTACTCGCTGCAGATACAATTGGGCTTTTCGGGGCAGCGCGTTAGTCGGCCATCGACGAGGCCGGGGGCCTGTCCCTTCGCAGAAATCCTGCCCATTACGAGTAAAGCGATAACGGCGACGACTGCCAGGATTGCAATCACCTTAGCAACCCTCTTCACCGTGGACATGGAGCAGGATTAAAGCGAGCACAGGTATGGTGCCGGGAAGCCCCGGAGTCGAAAGCACTTCGCCCGACGGTAACCTGGCTGGACTCGGGGTGAACAAACACAGCGATAAACCTTTTCTGATCAAATCGGCTGACAGTATAACCTGTTACGGAAAACGAACCGGGATGCTAAATTTACAGTAGCCGGCTAACCTGACCAGCTCCAGCCGGTTCCAGTAACCTGTGCTATTCAGTCCTTGCGCCGGGCGCGAGGATGAGCGGCGTCGTAAACGCTGGCGAGATGCTGAAAATCGAGGTGGGTGTAAATCTGGGTAGTTGCGATATTGGCGTGTCCAAGCAATTCCTGCACGGCGCGCAGATCGGAGCTCGATTCTAGTAGATGGGTGGCGAAGGAGTGGCGCAGCATGTGCGGCGACAACTTCTGCCCGAGCGCCTGGCGCTCGATCAGTCGGTTGAGTCGGCTTTGCACGTTGCGCGGGGAAATGCGATTGCCCGGTTTGCTCAGAAACAGGGCCTTTTGGCCAGCGTCACGGCAGAACTGGGGCCGCAGTTCGAGCCAGCGTCGCACCGCGCCAACCGCCTTGCTGCCGACCGGTAGATGACGCGTCTTGTTGCCCTTGCCGGTGACCACCAGTTGTTGTTGTGGCAGATCGATGTCATCGAGATCGATGCCGACGAGTTCGGCCAGACGCAGGCCAGACGAGTAGATCAATTCAAAGATGGCGATATCGCGCAGCAACAGATCATCACCGTCATCGGTGACCCGCAGCAATTGTTCTAGCGATTCGGGGTCACAGGTCTTCGGCAGGGGCTTGTCGCTTTTCGGCGCACTGACGTCGAGCGCCGGGTTCCTGGTAACCGCACCGCGGCGGATCAGGAACTGGAAAAAGCTGCGAATCGAGGAAAGTTCGCGCGCAATGGTGCGGCTCTTGCGGCCCTGGCGATGCCGCTGTGCGGCAAATCCGCTGACATCGTTATAGGCAACCTGCGCCCAGTCTTCGATTGCACGTTCCTCGAGATAGGCCTGCAAGCGCTGCAGATCGCGACGATAGTTGCTACAGGTATGCGGGGAGTAATATTTTTCGCTACGCAGAGTCTGTATGAACTGCTCCAGGTAGTTGATCAAACCGTTTAGACCGCCTGCAACAGTTTCTTCAAACGGTTGCTGACGAGTTCCCCCAGGTGCTGCAGGAAGATGGTACCCATGCTCGCACCAAAGCGTTCCTCACTGATACTGCCGAGGCATAACAGGCCAAGATTGCGGGTATGATATAGCGGAATAAAGGCACAGGAGGCGATGCGTATGTCCGGCCCGAACAGTTCCCGGTTGATATCGTCAATCTGCTCGCCGCATATCGGCTTGCGACCTTCGATCCAGGGCTTGATGCGCTCGATAATACCGCTATTGGCATCGAGGTAGAGGCTATCGAGGGCAGTATCGTCGGTTTCGTTGGTACCCGGCAGGAAACGGAAGCAGACGAAATCGGTATAAAAGAACGTCTGTACCTGATCTTGTACCGTCGCCAGCGCGTCGTGCAACTGATCGGTTTCCATTAATTCCAGCGCCAGCCGGTGAAACCGCTGATTCAGCTCTTCGTTTTCGCGCGCGATACCAACCAATTCTTCGATCTTGGACCTGAGGCGCTGATTCTCCTCACGCAACAGCCTGATCTGACGTTCCACCAGTGAAGTTGCACCACCCGTCTGGTGAGGGATAGAAAGCGATGAGAATATGTCAGGATAATCCATCAATAGCGCGGGATTCTTCTGCAGGTACTGGATAACTCGCGATTCGTCGGTTTGCGTGGAAGCTTGTTGTTCTGCTGACATTTCACTCATATTCAATCTCGCCCTGATAAACCATTGCAGTTTCGCCCGTCATCATAACGGGGTTTGCACCACCTTGCCATTCCAGTTTCAGCTCGCCGCCGCGGAGTTGCGCGGTAGCCGGCGAGTCGAGCAGGCCGAGCCCTACACCGACAACCATTGCGGCACAGGCGCCACTGCCACAGGCACGGGTTTCGCCAACGCCGCGCTCGAACACGCGTAACTTGAAGCTGCTGCGATCGATAACTTGCATAAAACCGATATTGGCACGCTCGGGGAACATCATGTGCGTTTCGAAATAGGGTCCAAGCGTCTCGACGCCGGCCTGATCCACATCCACCACCGGAATGACCATGTGCGGGTTGCCGATGGAGACGGCGCCAAAACTGATCTCGGTACCTTCGAAATCGGTGCTGTATAACTCCTGGCGTGTTTCCGCACGCAGTGGAATAGTCCCGGGCTCGAATTGCGGAATACCCATGTCGACCCGGTAGCGTGTGGCATCGACGGCTTCGAGCCGCAGCACGCCGGTATTGGTTTCGACGGTAATCAACTCGAGGTCGGTCAGTCCCTGCTCGCGCACGAAACGGGCGAAGCAGCGCGCGCCGTTGCCGCACTGTGCGACTTCACCGCCATCCGCGTTATAGATACTGTATTTGAAATCAGCAGCATCGCTTTCCGGGCGATCCACCACCAGCATCTGATCGAAGCCGATACCCTGGTGGCGATCGGCCCACTGGCGAATCAGTTCGGGGCGCGGATCGAACGCCTGGTTGATAGCGTCAATGACCATGAAGTCATTACCGAGGCCATGCATCTTGGCAAATTTCAGTTTCATGGTAGTAATGACTCTCCGCGAATCAGGTCACTGAATTGTTCGCGCGCACGCACGCAGTAGTGCTGGTCGCCATCGACCATTATCTCAGCGGCACGTGCACGCGTGTTGTAATTGGATGACATGCCGAAGGCATATGCACCGCAGGAGCGAATCGCCAGCAAGTCTTTCTGACGTAATCGCAACGCACGATCCTTACCGAGAAAATCGCTGGATTCACAGATCGCGCCGACCACGTCATAGATTTTTTCGTCGGCATCGCTGTCGGCATCGACACGGATGATTTCCTGCCAGGCACCGTACAGCGAAGGGCGGATCAAATCGTTCATCGCTGCGTCGATCACCGCGAAGTTCTTGTCGGGGCCATGCTTCAAATAGTTTACCTGGCTTACCAGGACGCCGGCATTACCGGCGATGGCACGCCCCGGTTCGATAACAATGGTACCGCTGAAATTCTTCAGTCGACCCTGCAAGGCGCTGGCCCACTCGGCGGGTAGCGGCGGCGCCTCGTCACGGTAGCGGATACCGAGACCACCCCCGAGATCCAGGTGATGGATGTTTATCCCCTGGGCCCGCAGCCGCTCGATCAGTTCCAGCAAGCGATCGAAGGCGTCGATGTAAGGTGACATCTCGGTCAACTGCGAGCCGATATGACAGTCCATGCCGATGACATCGATATTGGCAAGTGCGGACGCCTTCCGATAAACCGACTCGGCGTTGGTGAAGGCAATGCCAAACTTGTTGTCCTTCAGCCCGGTCGAGATATAGGGATGTGTTTTGGCGTCGACGTCGGGGTTAACGCGAAACGACACGCGCGCGGTTTTGCCCATCACTGCCGCAATTTCATTGATGCGGTCGAGTTCCTGCTCGGACTCCACGTTGAAACAGAGGATGTCCGCGGTGAGCGCGGCCTCGATTTCGCCAGCCTGTTTGCCGACTCCGGAAAAGACGATGCGTTGGGCCTCGCCACCCGCCTGCAACACGCGCTGCAGTTCACCACCGGAGACGATATCGAAGCCGGAGCCAAGCCGCGCCAGCACGTTCAGCACGGCAAGACTGGAATTGGCCTTGACCGCGTAACACACCAGGTGATCGTAAGCCGCGAGCGCCTGGTCAAAGGCATGCCAGTGACGCTCCAGGGTAGCGCGCGAGTAGACAAACAACGGCGTACCATAAATTTCGGCAAGCGTCTCGATGGGGACATCCTCGCAGTAAAGCTTGCCCTGTCTGTACTCAAAATGATCCACTGCTACTCCGTCCCTGATTTGATTTTTTGCTGTTCTTCGTTTTCTGCCGGCACCAGTGGACCCTTGTTGCCACAGGCGGATAAGGCCAACAACAGGCAGCCGAGGAGCAGGCCGATGATGAGTCTGTAGCGCATCAGGCGAGCACGCGTCGAGCATTGAGCGCCCAGATGCCGGCCATGCAAAGGAGACCGCCACCCAGCAGGCCATAAGTTTTTTGCGCGCGTGGTGACGCCAGAAATCGACGCAGCGAAGTCGCAAAAAGCGCATAGCTGGTGGCGCCTGTAGTCGCCAGCACGACGAAGGTGACGCCCAGAATCCACAGCTGCGGCGTCGCGGGGTGCGTGGGGCTGATGAATTGCGGTAACAGCGCGATGAAAAACACGATGCTTTTAGGGTTGAGTGCGGTAACGATAAACGCGTTTGCAAACAACTTGCGTGGTGACACCACCCTGATCGTCACATCTCGGGTCGATTTGTCAGATTGCGCCAGCACAGGTTTACCGGCGCCGCGCAACAGCTTGATACCCAGGTAAATCAGGTAAATTCCACCCAGCCACTTGATCACCGTAAACCAAAGCGCGGAAGTAGCCAGCAGTGTGCCGAGACCGACCAACGACAGGGTGATAGCGAGCGAATCACCGAGCGCGACGCCGGCGACCAATGGTATCGTCGCGCTGCGTCCCTCGCTGATCGAGTAGCTGAGTACCAGCAAGATGGTGGGACCGGGAATTGCCAGTATGATTGCACTGGTAGCGACGTAGGCGAGCCAGAGTTCAGGCGGCATGATCAAATCTCCACGAGTAGCGCGCGGCCGCTAGCTTCGTACTCCCGTAACAGGCGTAGCGGGTCTGCGCAAAGCATGTCTCGCGTCGCGTTGATATAAGAGAGTAAATTGCGGTCAATGTCATCGGGTAGTTCGTCTTCGTCCAGCACCCGGCATCTCTGATCGGGCGTTATCAAAATATCCACGGCCAGGTCGCGCCACGCGACCTGTTCGGCTGAAATGTGGGTGCTATCGCAAATGTTAAAGTATAACGCCAACGTTTGCCGGTTGTCGTCCACCCAGTGATAAGCGTTATAGGCGCGGTCTTCCCAGAAATACCCCAGGCTCAGCGCGCCTTTGGGCAGCACCAGGTCCTCGAGCTGGCGAGCTGCTGGCATGCGATAGAGTACGATTGTTTCTCCGGCCGCGTAGCGGATGCGCTCGCAGTCGAATATCTGGCGCTTACCCGTCAGGGTCGTTTTGACTTCGGATATCCGGGTAGTGCTCAACTCAGTCCTCGAAGCGGATGGTTTTGGCACCTTCCCATAGCGTCGCCACACCGACTTCGCGCAGCTTGTCGAGATCGCTGGTAATTGTCGCAAAATGATTGCCGGCCAGGGTTCCCGCCCTGGAAGCGAAGTGGACGTTGCCGTAGGCGATGAGGATTTCGGTTTCGCTCTTACCTTTCGGGTAGAGCAGGATTTGCCCGGGTGCGGGATAAGCGGTGGCGTCTTCATAGCCCACGGCAAAGTCCATGTCACCAAGCGGAATCCACACGCCTTCACCACTCCAGCGCACGTGCACGACCCGGCTTTCGAAAGGCATCGCCTGCTGAAACGCGGCGCAGGTTTCGGGCGATTTTTCAGTTTCGAGAACGGCGTCGAAACGCTGCCCGTCAATTTCAATCCTCATGTGCTGGAGTACCTCCACGCTGCTGTCCGCGAGCCGCCATTTTGTGGCCTCAATTGCGGATGTTTCGAGTATAATCGTGGCTTATCCTCTCACAGGTTTAATCTGCTGTCTGTTCAATTTTCCAGGCGCTAGCATGTCCGCAACCCCGCCAGTAGTCGATATGCAGCCGTGGTTCGACGGTAACGCGCAACAGCGTGCCGAACTGTGTCGCGAGGTCGGCCTACTGTGTCATCGCATCGGTTTTTTTTACGTCACCAACCATGGTATTCCGTATTCGGTCAGCGAAACCTACCTGCATGCGTTGAAAGCATTTTTTGCGTTACCGCTGGCCGTGCGCGAGGCGATCGACAAGCACCGGTCGGCGCAGTTCCGGGGTTGGGAGAAGCTCGGCTCCGAATTGACCAACAACCAGGTGGATTACCGCGAGCAGCTCGATATCGGTGTCGAAGCCGAAGCGATTGCCGAGCCCGACCCTTACTACATGGCACTGATCGGTCCCAATCAATGGCCGCAGGAAACCGAGTTACCGGGCTTCAAGGCCACGGTTAACGATTATTTCGAGCGCTTGTCGGAGCTTGCACGACAATTGCTGCGCATCATGTCGTGTTCCCTGGGTCTCGATGAAAACCACATCCAGCAGGTATTTGGGGCGAATCCGGCACCGTATCTGAAATTGATCCGTTACCCCAGGACCCGCGCGGGTGGCCAGGGTGTTGGTGTTCATAAAGATTCCGGATTTCTGACACTGCTGTTGCAGGACGAGCATGCCGGCCTGGAGGCGCAGGCCAATGACAATAGCTGGTACCGGGTGGATCCGCTGCCGGGTAGCCTGGTCGTTAACACCGGCGAGCTGTTGCAACTGGTCACGCATAACTACTTTATTGCGACGCCGCATCGAGTCATCAACTCGGCTGATCAGCTGCGCTATTCGTCGGCGTTTTTCTACAGTCCGGATCTAAATACAGCGCTGGATCCGCTGCCGATTGATGCGCGTTTCATCGAACAGGCGAGACGCAGTGAGCGACATCACGGTGAAGGATTGATGGCCTCGCGTGCCGAGATGGCCGCGGGAACGGGGGGCATGCAAAGCCAGCTCAGGCCGCGTGTATTCGGCGACAAATACTGGCAACGCTGGGTGCGTAGCTACCCGGATATCGCAGCGAAATTTTACCCCGGGCTGCATGACTAAAACCTGGTGAAATACCAGCCCGCATATCGCACCGGTTTACGGCGGCTGTAGCGGGATTTCGGTGAGATATGCGGGCTAGCGCAAGGGCACCACGTGCCCGAGATACTCGCGAATCTGGTTGACGATCTGGTCGAGTCGCTTGTTATGTATCCCTGAGTATCCGCGGGTAAGGCCGACGACGCTGCCATCATCGAGAATGACGACTAACCGGTAGCTATACTGCAAGCCGTCGGAGTCGCCCGACTCCATACCTTCCCGGCGCACGTGCACGATGCGTTGTAGCGGCGTTTCCAGTGTTTTTTGTCGTAACAGGTTGCGCCAACGCCAGCAAAACTGGTTGTCGCGTCGTGAGAAACTGAAACTGGCGAACTCGATCAAAAAATAGGCGCCGAGCAGCGGCAACGTCACGCCGATAATCAGCGCGGCGAGTTCACTTCTGTCGATGCTGGCGTCGATCACTGCAGGAGTAAACTCGTACAGCATCATTGGCGGTAACAGCATCAGCAGCGCCCCAAGCCAATAACTCCGGTAGTGCACCCGGTAGGCGGAATCATCTTGTTCGCTGACAAACATGGCGTGTTCCTCGCACCTTTAGCCTCGGTGGTGTGTGCAGGGCGGGCTCAAAACTCAGTCTCGTCTTCCGCAAACTCAGTTTCGTCCTCCGCCCGGGTATGAAAAGGGGTAGCGCGTACACTATGACGCAACCGCATCAGGCGCATCCATTGTTGCAGCCGCGGAAAGGACTCGAGCATGGCGACACCCTCTGTCGTCTCGGTGAAATAACTCAGCATAGGGTAAAGATGCAAATCCGCCAGGGAAAGCGCCTGGCCGACCAGGAAGCCGCGCTCGCCGCGCCATTGATCCAGTTGTTTCAGCAGCGTGCTAAGTCCCGTGAGGGCGGCCGCGATGAGCGCCTCGTCTGCTTCACCGCCGCCGGCGGGCACCACGATGCGCTGTACATAAACGTCCCAGACCATCGGACGGTAGCAGTAACTGTCGAGCATGCCGATGATCTGGTTCATGCGTGCCCGTTCGATTGGTGTCGATGGCTGCAGGTCTGTCGTGGGAGCAATTTCATCGAGGTAGCGGGTGATCGCCGAAGTCTCGTAGAGCACGAAATCACCGTGCAACAAACAGGGGATCGTTGCGAATGGATTGAGCGCGAGGTAATCCGCCGGCGGCCCCGAATCTGCAAAAACATCGACTTCTTCAAGCCGGTAGTCGATGCCTTTTTCCTCGAGCGCCATGCGCGCGATGCGCGTATATACGCTGATGCTCAATCCCAGTAGTTTTATGTCAGCCATGGTCGGACTCGTGAGCCTGTTGTTTGGCGAGCACTGCTTTGTCCTCGGGCTCCGATTCGAAACAGAGGTATCGCTCGCGATCGATGGCCAGCCAGGATTGTGCGCTCTGCAACCAGATGTGCGCAGTCGGTTGCAAATTCCGCGTATCGTCCAGCGGCCCCGCCTTGATACTGAGACTTTGCCACGGAATATTCGAGCCATGCATGAATCGAGTGCCACAGTTGGGGCAAAAGTGACAGCGTTGCATATCACCTTCTTCGCCCCGCGTATCCCAGCTGCGCATCGATTCTGCGCCCTCGATGAACTCGACATGCCGTGATTGCATAATCAACGACATGCCAAAAGCACTGCCTGACTGCTTCTGGCAATCGCTACAATGACAAACATATAGCATTTGCGGTTTCGCGGTGAGCCGGTAGCGAATATTTCCGCATTGACAGCCGCCGTCGCCTGGCCTGTTAATCGTCACCTCGATACCCCACCTTGCTGGTCAACTTATCTTATCAAGCATTTGATCGGTTGAGCGAACCCTGCAGAACTCGCCATCCAGGCTCACCAGGTTGACACGATGTATTTCCTCACCGCTGTAATGAATACCGTCATATCCAGTTCGCTCAAAAGCAGCGGTAGCGTCGCTGATCAGCGTGACTGCAAAACCAAGATCGGAGGCCATGCGAGTCGACGCGGACACGCAATGGTCGGTGGTTAGACCGATGATCACCAGTTGTGAAATGTTGCTGTCGTGCAGGTATTGCTCGAGACCGGTGCCGATAAAGGCGCTGTTTACCGTTTTCCGAAACACCCGCTCACCGGTCATGGGCTGAGCCTCTGGCTTGAACGCATTTCCTGGCAGCTCGGGTCGCAGAGAGGAGTTCGGCTCGTTGGAGCAATGTTGAATGTGGATAACCGGCCAGCCACGCGCACGCCAGGCGATCAGCAAGCGTGTCATATTGGATTCCGCCTGTGGATTGTTACGCTGTCCCAGGGATGGCGACGCCAGCCCCTGTTGTACGTCAATAACCAGCAAGGCAAGCTGGGATGAGTCTGCCCGGGCCATCACCGCTGCTGCGCCGGAATGTCTTTGATCCCGTTTACAAATTGACTGATCTCGCGGCGGCTGTAACGGCTGTGCACAGGCTGCGCAGACGCGGGTTGCCGGTCGCGACTAACGCCTGTGCGGTACTCGGTTCTTGGCCGAATTGGGCGCGCCACAAAACCACCACCGCAATTTGGGCAGACATTACTCAGCGGACCGTCGACACAGCTCGCGCAAAAGGTGCATTCATAACTGCAGATGCGCGCCACCTCGGAATCAGGCGGCAAAGCGCAGTTGCACAGTTCGCAGTTTGGACGAATTTCGAGCACGGTTTGTTGTCAGCTGATAGTCACACCAGAGCGTAGCTTAGCGCAAATGGGTCCCATGTGGGTTCACAATGCCATTCGTATTGACACCAGACCGCGGCCAGCATCGAGCTGTCGGCGCACATGGGAAACAGGGTAATGATTTTTATCTGGGTCATCGAACGAATTCCCGAATTGAACTGAAGGCGATATAAGCACCCAGGGTCAGTAGTGAAAGAAAAAATGTCCGCCGAAAAACGCTCTCGGAAATCCGCGCTCGCAGCACCTGACCGAGCAACACACCGGCCATGGCCGGCAGCAAGGCAATTGTGGAATCCAGTAACTGCGCTTCGCCGATCAGGCCATAACGGCCGAGCGCGAGCGCCAGCATCAGCGTAGACAGGGTAAACAACATGCCCATCGCCTGAAGAAACTGCCCGCGCGACAAACCGAGGCCATTCAAATACATCACGCCGGGTACCACAAAGGAACCGGTCATCCCGGTTAGCAGGCCGTTGATCAAGCCTGCGAGTGGGCCACTCCAGCCCTCCCAACGCACCGCAATATGGAGATTGACGCCTGCCAGGCTGACGGCCGCGTAAAACATAAGCAGCGCTCCGAGCAATGCTGAAAGTAGCGTCATGTCGACGCGAATCAATGCCATTGCCCCGATCCACACAGTCAGGCTGGCGCAGAGCAGAAAGGGCCACAGGCGCAGTATTAACTGTCGGGCATTTCCGCCGATGCTCGCTTGCCACAGGTTGGTGGCGAAGGATGGCACCAGTAGCAAAGCCATCGCTCCCGGCAAATCGAGAGCCACGGTCAAAATGGCGAGACTGACCGTGGGCAGACCGAAGCCGATGACGCCCTTGATGGTGCCAGCGAGCAGAAAAACCGCCGCCACCATCAGGGTTGCCATCTCAGGCATGGAAGGTGCCTGACCGTATTGACGTCATCAGTGCGGACGGCGCACGGGGAAATGACTACAGGGTAATTATCTGGTCGGGCATGTTACCTGCCAGGGCTTCGTAAAGGTTGGGGAAGCAACCGATAACGGCGCCATCGACCAGCTTGCCGTCGATCTCGCGCTCGTAACAGCACTGGTCGCAGCCCATCAGCAGTATATTTTGCGCCGTTGCGACTTTCGCCAGCCGTTCACCGAGCGGATCGCCCTTGACCAGCACGTAATTGTTGTCTTCGAAAAAGAACATGCCGACGACCTCGGGGCCGTGCGCCTGTTCTTCAAGCTGGGGCAGAATCATCTTGCCGAGTTTGTAGGAAACGGTATGCCCCTGGCTGGAAAAAATATAAGCAACTTTCATCTACTATCTCTATTCTGGTTTTGCCTGCTGTTAACTGCCGATGCCGGCTCGAGTAAGTTCGACCGGCCTGTATATGACTGTTCGCCGCTGTCAGGTTCGCAGCCCGGCAATCGGGCGCACGATACCACGAGTGTGCTTTGGGATCAGATAATTTTCGCCTGTCGCTGTGCTCACGGCGTCAGCGCGACACCGGCTCTGTAGGTTACGACCTGACGATTTCCCTGTTTATCGGTGATATGCCATTCACCTTCCTTAAGCCCATCGCGATACTGCCCTTCTTCAAGAATGATGCCGACATCGTCCCGGGAAGTGAACTTTCCCTGTAATCGCCCGGAGCGATCGGTTTCAAGGCTCAGAATCAAGACGCTATTCTTGATCAGTTGCAGTGGGCCGAAACGCACGAAATTCCCGGGTGTTTTCTCCCAGCTGCAGCTATGTAAAGTCACGCCATCACCGAGCCCCACGCTAATCTTGTCGCCAAGCATGCATTCGAATTCGGCTGCGGAAAACGCCACGCGCATCGTCAGTGATGTTGCTAGCAGGGTCAGGATGAATATGCGCGCTACTCTTGTTGCGCGGTGCCAGCTTGTTTTTACCATTGAGGTATTTGATTTATTCATCGGCCGCGTCAAGCGGGGTCTGGGCAAGATCATCAGTATAAAACCCAATATGCTTAGTCGTCACGGTTTTCGTCTGTCGACCAGGGCACAAGAAATACTCTTCCATTGCCGTGGTAAATGAGGACCGCGAGCACTGCATAACTAAACAGCGCCGGGCTCAGCCTGTGGCTATCGTCAAAATAGAGCATTATTGTAAATAGCAGTGAAATCAATGCGATGACAATACACAGAGCCTGGCGCCATTTGGTGTCGGGGTCGACCGTAAAGCCTTCTCCACAATGAGGGCAGCGGCGATAGTTGGCAAACAGCCGCGGATGGCGAAGTTCGCGCATTACAACGCCCTTATGACAGTGCGGGCAGGGTAAAGAGCCGGCCATCTCTCAGGCGCAATCGGCGGTGCCGAATCTTTGCTGCCGGTCATCAGGTAACGGTAGTGACGGCTCTGGAGACGTCCCGTATAGGGGTTTCGGGCACCTGATCGACAATACCATCACGAAATGCTCCTCGCGTATTATGCTTGCAGAAAGACTAGCCGCCGAGCAGACCGCTTTGCGTGATGCCGTCGAGGATGAACTGTACGGCAAGTGCTGACAGCAGCACGCCCATGACCCTGCCGACTACGTGCATCCCGGTGACACCCAACAGTTTTTGCAGTTTGCTTGCCGATAACAATGCGAGCAGGGTGAGCAGCAACATTGCCACCAATGCCGCCACCACCGTGGCCTGCTGACTGAAGTTTCCCTTTACATCCGCCATCAGCAGCATGGTGGCTCCCATCGAACCCGGGCCGGCGAGTAAGGGTGTCGCCAGCGGAAACACCGAAATGTCTTCTTTGGTTTCGGCTTCCTGGCGTTCCGCGGTAATGGTCGAGCTACCGCTGTTTGAGCGGGCAAAAACCTTGTCGATGCCGATCAGCAATAACAGGATGCCGCCGGAAATTCTGAGTGCTGCCAGGGAAATGCCGAGAGCGGTCAGCAAGTACTCGCCGATCAGCGCAAATGCGAGCAGAATGGTCCCGGCAATGATGATGCCGCGAACTGCCATCGCGCGGCGCGCGCTGGCATCCGCCGAAACGGTTAATGCCGCGAACATTGCGGACACACTGATGGGACCGATGGTCGCGAAGAAGGTGGTAAAGGCCAGCCCGGCCAGTTCCATCATATTAATGTACCCCCGGTTATCGGCGCTACATTCGAGTCTAGTTGCTTTTTCATTGATGTATTCTCATATGCGATGGCGCGACCGGCATCGAATCGTGGCGCCCGGAACTGGCGCGCATTCAGGGAGCCTTCCAATCCAAGTCGGGACGAGCCAGCGGCTTCCGGTCAGTCGGCTGCGTGGATCAGACGCCATCATAGTCGATACCGGCACACCAGGCTAAGACGCAATCGGCCGAAAATGAGAATCAGCAGGCGTAATGGCCTCTATTCGCGGCTTATGAAGCCAAGCAAACTATGCCAGAAACCACGCGCATCGGTTGCGGGTTTCTCCTGGCCCAGAATGCCCGGGAACACCCGATCGAGCTCGCCTGGATCGAAAAACAGGCCCTTGCAGGACGAGCAAAAATCGAGCTCGGTATTTTCGACAACCACTGCCTTGAGATGGCGTCCGCTGCAGCGCGGACACTTGCGGCGACTCTCACGAAAATCCAGATCATGAATGGAATCGAGCGTTTCGGCGATGCTGTCCGCGTCTTCGCTTGCAGCCAGCAAGCGGTGCAGCGACCGACCGCAAATCCAGGTGCCTGAGCAGTTCGGGCAATGGTATACTGGCATTTCGTCATCAGTGGCGATATCGAAACTGCTTTTACATTTTGGACAATTCATTTCGGATGATCGTGGTAGTGGGTTATCGGTAGTGAATGGAGTCCGCCGGCTCTGGCCAACCTTTAGACCGCCTATTCTACAATTTATCGGCGATATCGCGAGTATGAATACAGCAACTTTCCGGTAATCTGCGAATCGGTGCATCTGCAGTTGGTACAGTATCGAGTGAAATGCTATTTCGCCCCGGGCATCTGCATCAGTTCGGATACTTCGAGCGAGCCACCAATTTCGAGAAACGGACAGGATTTTGCCGCCGCCAGCGCCGCGTCCATCGAGGCTGCTTCGATGATGGTGAAGCCGGACATGGCGGTAGTTCCACCGGAGGAAACCACACCATCCGGATTTACTGTATGTGTATTGGCAAGCGGGTTGGCGGGGCTTAGCGCGGAATCGCCCAGGCTTTGCAGCCAGTCACGGTAGCGGGCAAAATGCCGCTGGCCCTCCGCGGGAGTTGATGGCTGGTTCCCGCCAAGATAAATCATGACATATTGCGACATATATTCCTCCCGGTCTGACGCTGTGATTCGCATAATCGGTATCGCGCTGGCGCTGGTCGCATCCCGGCCATCGGCTTCATACTCTGCTGCGGGGGCGGCTCGTTTCAGGCCTCGATTACGTCAAGCTTGATACCAACAGGCGCAAGTCTGTGTTTCCTGTCTTCGTGATTCTTGCCGTTTTGGCTATTCGAGTTTTGAGGCCCAAATCGCCAGCCTGTGTTTCATGGCAAGCTGAGAAATTTGCTCCTGGGGTACCGGCTGAATTATTTTGTCATGTACCAGCAGCCGATATATGTATTCAATTTTCTCAGTTGCCGAATCGGTGGGTTCAAACTCAACGACGCCCCTCTCTTCGCCATATTTCATTCCGGCGGCGATGGCCTTCTTTACCAATTCTTTTTCGTTTTTTAATTTTTTCATTGGCCCGCCCGCAGGTAGTGGTTACGTGACATTTGATAAATACTCATGCAAATCCTCCTGATAGCCATTCCATCGCGCCAGGTGCCCTACGAGTGACTCCCTCAGCAGCAGGCTTTGATGAATTATTCCCTCTCGATTTCAATGGCATGGTCGGAAAAGTTTACATCAACTGTGCTGAATTCCAAATCTGCTGGCGATTACCGGGAGTAGCTTGAATTGCGCCAGGACAATGACACAAGCCATTTGAACCAGAATATACTTTTCAAAGGGGTCGGTGTGAATTCCATCAACGGGTCGAAACAGGTCAATTCGCCAGGCATTTAGCAACAGGAGCTATCTCGCGAACCATACAGCTGTCTCGAAAAGCTTCACTGCCATGCCCAGTCACAAGGCACATTGGCAGGTTGATCTGATAACCCTGCCATTTGATGTTGGAGACGTGCGCAAGCCCAGTTGAATTGGCCATCACTATATCAGGTCATTGAACGGCCCGGCATTGACGCATTTCTGCAGTCAGTTTTTATACGCCATGAATGAGGATTGGCCGTTCGTACTCGCGATAGACACCTATTTTCCCATACTCCGAATCCTTGACGTCCAGTTTCAAAAGATAGTAATCCTTGGCTCTTGTTCCCACCAGAATGAATCTGAAGTAGGTATTCTGTTCATCGACTTCGGAGGTCGCATAAACAATAATAGTATCCACCGCGCCGAAAATTTCGTAGCCAACCAGGCGTATATCCGCCCCCTGGTTTTTATTCCGTATGGAAGCGACAATCAAGGAAAATTCGGTTGGAGATACTTCTTCTTTAAATTTGTCATCAGTCCATTCATAGGCGAGTTGTTTACCTGTATCGGATTTAAAGCCGGAAAGAAAGTCGACGATAAGCTCAGCCGCTCGAATTTCATCGTGAACGACAATTCCGGTACTGCAGCCCAGGAGCAGCAGTAAAAATAGACTCAGCGCCGAGTTCCTCGTTCCCCGGTAGCACGTAAGGCTCGCATCTGCGGCGTCCGGCAGTGCGTTGTCGGGTGAAGGTTCAGATGGTTGCAAAATACAGGCGATGCACTGCATAGCCACCTAAATCATTCAACATCTCGCTTAGCAAATGCCAGCTTACCAGTAATGGCATTTTAACCGCACCCCGAAGAATGCCGAGCTTCCCCGCCTGCCTGGCCATTTTATGCGGCACGGTATCATTTGACCCGGTAACCCGAATGACATGCCACGCAGGCAGAAGTGATATCCGCGAGTGCCCGGTATGCTGGCAATGCCTCGCCTTCCTGCGCTTTCAGTGCGAAACGACTCGCGGCTTTATGCATGGCGGTACCCGCCTGGCGCATTCCTTCAGGCATGAATTTGGCCATGTGGCTGGCGCCATGGGATTCCAGTGAACTCATACCCAGCCGATACTCGGCAGTCTCCGCCGCCTTTTCCAGCTCATCTCTATTGAGATAAGCAAGAATTTCGTTTATGGCGGCCAGGTGATCACGCATATTGGACAGCATATGTTGTTGCATCATTTCGGGAAGTTTCACGAGTAGCCTGGTGTCATCAGCGGCGCCTGAATTGGCCGCAAGGCCCGACGTTAGTACTGCCAGGAAAAGATAGTGAATTCTAGTCATGCGCTTTAGTTTTTGCCAAATATAGACCGAGTTCTACAGTATGCGTTTGTTTGCTGGCATTTGCCAATTGCCAATGTTATGGGGAGACCCTCACTACCGGCTTGCCAACCAATTCCTCCCCGCTAAATTCCCCCTGTGCCGGTCGAGTTCATCCACACGAGTTCTTGTCGTCGGAGAATTCTAGATACCAATGGGCAGCATCACAAAACGGCTTGTTATTCGACCCGCCGCAGTGACAGAAAGCCATTGTTTCCCTGGTTTCCATCGCTCCATTTTTACTGATGCATTTGTTAAGTGCCTTCACTATGTAAGGTCCATCCACTGACGGTATTATGCTCGGTCTTTTTTCTGGCACCACTTAGAGCCCCCGGTGTGTTTTCAAATACGCCAACGGAAATCACTGAATCACATTTTGGATTCGAGCGTACTGGTTTTGATTAACGCCATATCAGTGTCCCGGCTCAGTCGTGGATGAGCGCAGGCGCTGTCAGGAACTACGGCTTCGATAGTGTGCGGCATGTCCAACATTATATTCACCCTGAAGCTCTTTGCGAATATCTGCGCCCTGTATCTGTTCAACTGGTTTGGCATATGTGAATACAACAAATTCCTCGCCAGAGTCTTTTGCTAAAACCGTTATTTCAATTCGGCGATAACCATCGGGCGCTGAAATCCGTTCTAATTTATCCATTTCCGCTAAAGCCTCGTCGCTAACCTTGAAGACCTGGCCCTGAACGTTATGTCCATTGCCCTTGTCCAGCACCAGCCAGGGCGAATGCCGTGCGCCGACAAGGTACAGCGGGTAACGCGCTTTCGTTTCGAACTCATACCCAAACCGAATGCCCTTGTTCTTTTCAAAGTTTGGGAAGCCTTCTTTTAGCGTTCCAAATACGAAAACCTTATTCATCAACTTTCCTGGTCCCTGGCGCCGCTTCGGCAGCTCGGCACTGTCGTGTCCGGCGGCAACTGCGGGTTAAGTGCACCGGGGTGAACTTGCCATTGAAGTCAACTCGGTCAGGCAACGACACCAAACACTCGGCCAACTCCAGCAGTTAGCGCCATTGCCATTGCCCCCCAAAATGTCACTCGAATTACACCAACCGAAATTGCAGCGCCGCCGGCACCTGCGGCAAGACCGCCGAGTAACGCGAGGAAAGCCAGGGAGGATGCCGCGACTAGCACAATAATTTGAGCTGTCGGCACAATCCAGGCCACCAGCAGAGGGAGCGCAGCACCGACGGTAAATGTTGCTGCCGAGGAAAATGCCGCCTGAATGGGTTGGGCACTAACGGTCTGCGAAATACCTATTTCATCTCGGGCGTGTGCCCCGAGTGCATCATGTGCCATCAGCTTTTCCGCTACCTGCTTTGCCAAAACGGGCTCAAGTCCCCGGCCTTCGTAAATTTCGGCAAGTTCCTGTTTTTCAAATTCGATGTTTTGCTCCAAGGATTTGGTTTCGAGCGCCAGGTCCGCCTTCTCGGTGTCGGACTGTGAGCTTACAGAGACGTATTCACCAGCTGCCATCGACATTGCCCCAGCGACTAAACCAGCAACGCCCGCAAGAAGAATATTGGCTTGAGTAGCGCCAGCCGCAGCGACACCGATGATGAGACTGGCCGTCGATACGATGCCGTCGTTTGCGCCTAATACGGCAGCTCGTAACCAGCCTGCGCGATGTGATCTGTGTTTCTCGCTATGACTCATGTAATGCCACGTTGTTGTCCGGCAGAATGCCGTCGTCGAGCGATAGTTTGCTCCCTCTGACGCATCACTGCAATCGGGGCCGAAAACCGGTGCTCGAAAACCTGCTGTGGGATTTAGCCGCCTACCCTGAGCCGACACTCAGGCAAATCACTGTAAGGGAAAAAGCCGGCCAATTGAGACCCCTCGCGGAGGGGTGCATGAATGACTCTGGAGTGCGGAGAGTGCGACAGGTCGACGCAATATTTTATCTTTAGTCGGAAAGCCGGGGTGAAGAGAATGGTCCTAAGCCCCTGAATACTTTATACCTTAGAACAAAAAATTGAATTCTGTATCCGCTGGCAACACGGGGAGTCAATGTGGCCAACTGCTTGCCCAGGATTCATGTCTAAAATTTCTACAGCACTTTTCGGCACTCACGGCCTGCAGTGATTCCGGGTACAATATTTGGTTCCATTAAGGTGGGGAATAGAGAAATGTCAGTCCTCAAATTTGTAGTCCCGCCCTGTATCTTGATGTTATCTACAGTCCTGTACGCGGCTAAAACGGACCAACAGAAAAACTTCGAACACGATTACTACCTGTTAGAAAACTACAAATTGATTTACACGGCCGAAATTTTCGAATTTTGTGTGGACAGTTATGGAACCGCTGGGTACAAGATGCGCAGTTGCATGATTCGTAATGGTAATTTGAAGAAGAAAATACTGAGTGATGCACTCGATCAGTTAGGCAGACAATCTCTGGCACAAGGTATCTACGACGACTGTGTTGATTATTATCCGATGAATGGAGTCGGACGAATCAGCGAGTGTGTCAAGACTAGATTAGACCTGAGTGACAAGTTGCAGGACGACAGCATCGAGAAAATTATATATCAAAAGTGTGACTCTAAATGGCATAAACATGGGTTTCGAGCAATCAATAACTGTTCAATTACGGAAGCGAGATACTATCTTGACAAGGGTTCATTGAAAGACTAACAGGGCGTTCCAAACCACCAACCAGATTCCTGGTAGGGTCTAAACATAGCGCAGGCAATCACCGCAATGACGGGCAGTGAACGAAGATTGATGCCGATGGGAGAGTTGTCGGCTAGCGTTCCCTATGCAACGGTCATCAAAATCAACAATGCCTTGTTCATTTCAACCGCAATGCAGCAGAATACGAGGGATCCGATATAGACGACCCCAATTCGGTTCTGCTGGTG
>JAJDOF010000107.1 GCA_022340305.1 Gammaproteobacteria bacterium | reverse complement strand
AAACACCTCAAGGGCAAGCTGTCGACGCTGGGTGCGGCCTACGTGCGCTTCGTCTATGCCGTGCCGATCGCACTGCTTTACCTCGTCATTGTGCTGCAGGTCAAGGCGGCTCCCGTACCTGATGTCGACGCCCGCTTTCTCATCTATGCCCTTGGCGGCGGCGTCTGCCAGATCATGTTCACGATCTTTCTGCTGTGGCTGTTTTCGTTTCACAACTTCGCGGTCGGCACCACCATTTCAAAACTGGAAACGGTCATGGTGGCGGTATTCGGACTACTGCTGCTGGGTGACACCCTGACAACAACCGTCGTCATGGCGATCGCGTTGAGCGCGGTGGGCCTGGTCATCCTCAGTGCGGGGCAGGCTCATCTCGGCCTCAACAGTCTGCTGCGCGGCCTGTGGCGCCTGCCGACCCTGATCGGGCTCGCCTGCGCTTCCTGGCTTGGCGCCAGCGTCGTGCTGTTCCGCGCGGCCTCGCTGTCGCTACAACTGGACAGCTTCCTGGTCTCGGCGGCATTTACCGCGTGCATCGCGGTCGTCTGGCAAACCCTGGTGATGGGGGTGCTGATCGCACTGCGCGAACCCGGCCAGTTGCGCAAGGTACTGCAGCACTGGCGGCCGGCAATGCTGGTGGGGATCAGTGGTGGCCTGGCGTCGATCGGCTGGTTCAGCGCGTTTACGCTGCAAAACGCGACCTACGTCAGGGCCCTCGGACAAGTTGAATTGCTGTTTACTTTTGCCGCGACGCTGTTGTTTTTCAAGGAAAAGGTGTCGCCGCAGGAAATCACCGGGATCGTGCTGATCACCGCGTCGATTATTATTATCCTGCTAGCCCCCTGATAGCCGAGCCGCGATTGCGCTGCCGCAGTCTGCGCAGCTGGCGCTGCCACCCATATCCCGCGTCAGGCTGTCGCGTTCGCGAATGACATCCTCGATCGCGGTGACGATGGCGTCGTGCGCATCGCCGTGACCGAGGTGCTGCAGCATCATCGCTGCCGACCAGATCTGGCCAATGGGATTTGCGATTCCCTGCCCCGCGATGTCCGGCGCCGAGCCATGCACCGGCTCGAACATGGACGGGAAGTTACGCTCGGGATTGATGTTGGCCGACGGCGCGATACCGATAGTCCCGGTCACGCCCGGGCCGAGGTCGGAGAGAATGTCGCCGAACAGGTTGGAGCCGACCACCACATCGAAAATCTCAGGCCGGTTGACGAAGTGCGATACCAGGATATCGATGTGATATTTGTCCATCTCGATCTCGGGATACTGTTCAGCCATCGCCGCGGCACGTTCATCCCAGAACGGCATGGTGTGCCGGATACCGTTCGACTTGGTGGCCGAGGTCAGGCGCTTGCGCGGACGTGACATGGCCAGCTCGAAGGCGTATTTCAGGGCCCGATCGGTACCCTTGCGAGTGAAGATCGACTGCTGCATCGCCATTTCATCATCGGTGCCGGCAAACACGCGGCCACCGACATCGGAATACTCGCCTTCGCAGTTTTCGCGCACCACGTAAAAATCGATATCGCCGGCTTTTTTGCCGGCTAACGGACATTGCATGCCTTCGAACAGACGCACCGGGCGCAGGTTGATGTACTGCTGGAATTCGCGGCGAATCGGGATCAGCAAACCCCACAGGGAAACATGATCGAGCACGGTTGGAAAGCCCACCGCGCCGAGGAAGATCGCATCGAATTCGGCCAGCTGGGCTATACCGTCGCCGGGCATCATCGCCCCGGTTTCGAGGTAGCGTTCGCAGCTCCAGTCGAAGTGTTCAAACTGCAGATCCAGATCGAATCGGGGAGCCAGTGCGGTGAGGACCTTGATGCCCTCGGGAACCACTTCATTCCCGATACCATCACCCGGAATGGAGGCGATACGATAGCGTTTCGACATACTTAGTAAATCTCGAAATATTAGATAAAAGGAGCGCTAGCCGCCGAGGAAAAGTTCACCGACCTTGGGATTTTGCAACAACTCATCGCCGGTGCCGGCAATCGCCAGTTGGCCCGATACCAGCACGTAACCGATGTCGGCAAACTCGAGTCCCTTCTTGGCATTCTGCTCAACCATGATGATGGTCTTGCCCTCGGTGTGTTGCAGATCATCCAGAATTGCGAAAACCATGTCGATAAAGCGCGGTTCGAGCCCGATCGACGGCTCGTCTACCAGCAGGATTTCGGGGTTCATCACCAGCGCGCGGGAAATCTCCAGCAGGCGGCGTTCGCCACCGGATAACACCCCGGCCTTGTGCTTGCGGCGGTTGGCGAGACGATCGTACTTATCGAACACCATTTCCGCTGCCTGCTTGGCCTCCTGCGGCTTGTTCTTCAGGAAACCACCCATCCACAGATTTTCCTCGACCGTCATGTTAGGGAAGATCGATTTATCCTGCAGGATATAGGCGATGCCCGCCTCGGCCAGCTTCTGATTGGGCGTCATGCGGGTGACATCCCGGGTACCAGTTTCCGAGCTGATTTCGATGATCCCGGAAAAAATCCGGTTAAAACCGAAGATCGCATGCAGTATCGTCGATTTGCCAGCGCCGTTGGGACCAATCAGGCATAGCGATTGCCCCTTGCCGACGCGCAGGTCGAAGTCATGTAGAATCTGCATCTGGCCGTAACCCGCGACCAGATTCTTGATCGATACATGCGGCTTGTTGCCGGCGAGACCATCGAGCTTTTCCAGGCTGATGGGTTCTGCCATAGCTGTCGCCTGGCGGTTGACTTCCTCGACCGAGATGACCGAGTCGACACCGCCACCGTGGTAACCGCTGGCCTTTTTGCGTTCATCACGGGGCGTTTCGTCTGTCATCAGTGCGCTCCCAGATAGGCGTCGATGACGCGCTGGTCGTTCTGAATTTCGTCCGGCGTGCCCTCGGCGAGCATTTCCCCGTACGCCAGGCAGTAAATCTTTTCCGCCATGTTCATGATCACGCGCATGTTGTGTTCGATAACGAACAGGGTAATACCGAACTCTGAATTGGCGCGCTTCAAGCGGTCGATCAAGCCGTTGATCAGGGTCGGGTTGATGCCGGCCGTCGGCTCGTCGAGCAACAAACAGGTCGGCTCGTTCATCAGCGCCATAGCGAATTCGAGCAACTTCTGCTGACCGAAGGACAGGTCACCGCTTTTCAGCATGCGCTTTTCATACAGGCCGACGAATTCGAGCAGATGGTCGGCGCGCTCATAATCCTCGCGGGTGAAGGTTTTCAACGCGTCAAAGATGCTCATCTTGCGGTGCGGCAACGAGATCAACATGTTCTGTACACCGTCCATCGCCCCGTAGATACGAGTTTGCTGGAAGGTTCGCAGCAACCCACGCCGTGCTATCTGCTGCACCGACAGGGCCGAAATTTCATTACCTTCAAACTTGATCGATCCCGAATCGATCGGGTGATAGCCGACGATGGAATTGAACAGCGTGGTCTTGCCGGAGCCATTGGGTCCGATCAATCCGGTAATGGCGCCGGTATTGACACTGAGCGACACCTCCTTGTTGGCGACTACGCCACCAAATGACTTGGAAACATTGGATACATCGATGATTGAAGTCATTGGCTTACGCTCACCACTTTCTTTTCAACCTTGCGGCCAAACCATTCCGGACGCTTGTGTTCCAGCCAGCCCATCACGCCATCCTGGAAGTACACCACGGTGACGACAATCAGGGCACCGAGTGCGACCCATTGCCAGCCGAGCAGGTAATTCCAGGTAATTTCCTTGAACAGGTGGAACAGGATGGCGCCGACCACCGGTCCCCACAGGGTTCCCTTGCCGCCAAGCAGAACGCAGACGACCATGAAAATACCGAGGTTGATCGTCTGGTAAGCCGATTCCAGTGGCTCGAAATGGATAAGCTGGAACGCCGAGATGCCGCCGGCCATGCCGACGAAAAAGGCCGCCATGGACCAGGTATAGAGCTTGTAGCGCAAGGTATGGATACCCATCGCGTCGGCTTTTTCCTCGTCGTCGCGAATCGCGTTGATGGCGGCGCCGAAGCGAGTGCCATAGAGCCAGCGGGCGAACAGGAAGGAGGCGATGCCGACCGCGGCAAACAGGAAGTAAAAGAAGGTCTTGCCGGTGTCGAGATCTCCCGGGTAAACCGGCAGGGCTATACCCTGGCCACCGCCAACCCAGTCCCAGTTCGCGACCAGTTCACCTGCAGCGATGGCGACGCCGAGTGTGCCGATCGCGAAATAGGGCCCACGCAGGCCGAAGGTCAGCGAACCGATGACTATCGCCGAGAGCGAACAGAACACTCCTGCGCCCAGTATCCCGAGCGCCATACCGCCAAAATACTCGAGGTCGGTAAATTCATAAATACCACCCCCCGCCGCACTGGTGTAATCACCAATATCGTAGGTCAGGCCGATCGTAATCAGTGCCGCTACATACATGCCGGTGCCGTAAAAAAAGATATTACCAAGCGAGTTATAACCCATCTGCCCGCCGGTCATGTCCCAGGTTATCGCCACGATAATCATCAGCCACAGGGTCGCGAGCTGGGTGCCGAAATCTGGAAACGCAAACGGGGCGATGATGGAGAAAGCCAGGATCGACGCGTAAAGTGTGATTTTCTTTTTGCTCATGGTCGTCGTCCTACTTCAATACCTGACGATTACGCCGTTGTTGAATCAGTCGATACAACAGCACCAGCAACAACAGCATGACCGCCACGGCCTGCTGGTAACCGATGCCGAAGATGTGCGAGCCGTACTGTTCGAGCGCACCAATACCGAGACCCGCGGCGATTACACCCGGTAAATTACCGAGACCCGCCGCGGTGACAATCACGAAGGCACGAATCGAGTAGGAAATTCCATAGAAAGGCTGAATTACCCAGACCATGACGATGATGGCGCCCGCTGCACCACAGATCGCCGAATTCAGGGAAAAGGTGAATGCGTAGACCTTTTCGGTATCGATGCCGAGCACCCGTGCGGCGCGCGCATCCTGGGCGGTAGCGCGTATCGCCTGACCCATGCGGCTCGATTTCATGAAAATGATGACGCCGCCGGCGAGCGACATCGCCATGCCCACGCCGATCAACTTGGCGATCGGCAAATCGATGAAGCCATCGAAGAAGTGCAGCGTGGGGTAACCGAGATCGACACTCTGGGTATCGGAGCCGAACATCAGGTTCATGATCTGCGCCATCATGATTGCCAGGCCAAAAGTGGCCAGCAGGGAGGTGAACAGATCGCGTTCGATGACGCGCGTAATCACCAGTTTGTAAACGACCCAGCCGATGCCCCACATCACCACGAAGGCGACCGGCACACCCAGCAGGGGTGGAAAACCGTGTTGTACCAGCCACCAGGAAACATAGCCCCCGGCAATGACGAAGTCGCCCTGGGCCAGGTTCTTGACGTTCATCACGCCCCACACCAGCGCCAGACCATAGGCCGCAAGGGCAAACAGCGCACCGATCATGATCCCATCGAGAATGATCTTGAGATTTACGATCGGAAATTGGAACAGTAAATCGATATTACCTAGAACTTGATCCATGCGCGTGAAGCTCGATTATCAACCTGAAAAAAAACAGGATGAATGCTTGCGCACTCACCCTGTTCTGTTTTACTTCAACCTGGTTGCCACCTACATGCGCGGCCAGTTGATCTTGTGCGAAGCAAATTTCGACGGCGCTACCACGCGGTATTCGCCGTTTTGAATCTGGCGCAATACCATCGGCTTGGCGATGTTGTTGCCCGCTTCGGAAAACTTGATGGGACCGTAGAAGGTCATCAGGTCGGTCGCGGCGATGGCGTCACGCACCTTTTCCTTGTCGATGGATCCGGCACGCTGGAATGCATCCATGTAGACGTAAACGGCAGCGGAAGCCTGCGCAATCTGGTAGGGCACGGTCTTGTCGGCATATTCGGGAAACGCTTTCTTGAAATCGACGTTGTATTCTGCGGCACTGCCAAACATCGGGTCCTTGTAGGCCAATGTCTCGTCCCATTGGGTCGAACAAAGAATATCGTCGGCGGCCTTGCCGTAGTTGCCGGTAACGTCGGCGGCTTCACAGTGCGTCAACGCGATCATCGGTACCTTGATGTTCTGTTCCTCGATCTGGCTTACCGCGGTGGCGGCGCCCTTGGAGTGGCCGCTGACGATCAGCAGGTCGGGCTTCAACAGCTTGACCTTGGTCAGGATGGCGCTCATGTCAGACAGGTCGCGGGGCAGCTTCTCATCGATGATGACCTCCATGCCGAACTTGGCCGCGTCCTCGGAAACACCGGCGCGAATGTCGAGCGAGAAGGGATCGTTTTCAACCGCGATCGCAACCTTGACGGAGGAAGCCTTCTTGCCGCTCTCCTCGGCCTTTTCTGCCGCCAGGGATACCGCCGAAGCGAGGTATAGCTCGGAGGTCGACAGCACCGCAAACAGGTACCTGTAACCCTTGTTGAACAACGAACGTGATGCGCCCTCGGCCTCGACCATCGGGATCTGGTATTTCTCCGTGACCGGTGCAATTGCCTTGGTCATCCCCGAAGAGTACGGCCCCAGCATGAACTGGACATTGTCCTGGCTGATCAGGCGTTCGGCGAGCGTCGCGCCGCGGTCGCCCTTGGATTCGTCATCATAGTAGATGACCTTGAAATTATAGCATTTGTCGCCAATCTTGACGCCACCGGCATCCTTGATTTTCTGGACTGCATATTCATAACCGTTTTTGGCGTGAACACCGTTGGTGGCGTACTTGCCGGTCAGCGAGATCGCCGAACCCAGCACGATTTCACCACAGGCTGCCACACTGGCCTGCGAAAACAACAACGAAAGGGTGGCCATCAGGATTGATAGCAAGGATAGCTTCTTCATTTTCTCCTCCTGGAGTAAACCGCAGTTATCTGCTTGGTGTGTCAATTATTATAAGTGCACGATTCTATGATGATAAAGGGGTTAGAGCAAGTCAGATCAATTCATCCTTGCGGTCGTCGGTTTCACCGTAACGCGCCAGCGCGGGGGCCTTGAGCCCCGCGTAAACTGCTTCCAGGTTGGCATTGATCAACTTGCCGTGTTGTTCAAACAGACTGTTGCCCGCAAGATCGCTTTCGACCAGGAAGGGGCCGAAGTTTTCGACCTCGAAGATCCACATCGCCTGCGCATTACCGAGTTCCTCGAGCCAGTGCACAACTTTGACGCCCTTGATACCGCGTCCCAGCAGCGCACCGGTGCCATATCCGACCGTGGTCAGGTAGATCGCGCCCGCCGGCACCAGGATATCGCGATAATCCTCGACCGACATGCCACCCTTGCCGATGATGATGCGCGCACCCGACAGTTCCAGCCAGGCACGCATCCATTTGGAAAAGCGGAAACTCGCGGTCGCCGTCACACCACCCACCGTATAGCTGCCGTCAGCTTCGACCGCGGCTGCCGGCGAGCAGTGAAAATTAGCATTGCTCAGCTCGGTGAGACCCGCAGGCAAGGCCGCGCCTTCCTCGATGACTTTTTTGTAAACCCCCTCGCGCCCGGTATAAACCACGCCGTCCAGGTAAACCACGGTGCCGATTTCGAGACCGTCGAGGTCCCCGTCGCGGATCGGGAGTTTTAAACGGACTGTTTTTCGCTGTGCTTTGCTGTCGGCCATTCGACTGTCTCCCGGCGCATGTAAGGGGTGAACCACTGCGGATCGTGGCGATATTCGCAACTGCCGTCGGCGTGGATGCGCACCGTGGCGCGCCGCGACGACAGGCAAAAGGTGTGCACGCTCATCGGCATGCCGCCGGTGTGGGTGTAGCCGACCTCGATGTGACAATCGGCGACCATCGCGTTACCGGTAAAACCCATCGCGCCCATGCCGATACTGTTGCCCATGCGTTTCAGCTCGAGTTCGAGTTCGGCGATCTTCGGATCGGGGTTGCGGTCGCCGACGGTGCGCAGGCAGGCGGCCTGCTTGCCGAGCACCATGGTGACGTCCTTGGAGCCACCGAGCCCGATGCCGACGATGGCCGGCTGGCAGGCGAGCCCGCGCTTGCCGAAGGACACCAGGGTATCGAGGAAGAAACGCTTGATGCCGTCAATACCATCGCCCGGAAACAGCATGCGATAGTCGGTGCCGAACAGGCCGCCCTTGTGCACGGTGGTGATATCGACCCAGTCGACATCGGGTTCGAAACTCCAGTCGATCTCCGGCGCATTGATGCCGACGTTGTTGTTGTTATCGCTACGCCACAATGGGTGGACGCGATTCGGGCGCAGTGGAATATCATGCGTGGCGAGCGCGGTTGCGCTGCGCAAGGCGCGTTCCAGGCCGATGAAACCATCCGCAAGGCGCGCGTCGTTGCCGACCTTGACGTAATAGCGCGGCAGGCCGGTATCGGCACACATCGGGCGCCGGTCCTCGGTTGCGGCCTTCCAGTTATCCATCATGGTTTGCAACACGAAGCAGGACAGATCGCCCTCCTCCCATTTGGACATATCCTCGATCCCCTGGCGGTAATCCGCCGGGATATCGATCGCGGCATTGGCCATGATCCGGCGCGCCGCGTCTTCTATGGTTTGATATTTAATCATTTCAAATCTCATCTACAAGCAGGGACTCACCCGGCTTGACTATGGAAAAAACGACTGGCTGACGCTCGACCGTAAGCCGCTCCTGATCGACCTGGGCGACCGTGAAATACGAATCATCGAGACTGCCCACCTGCGGGAAGTCCTCGCGGTAATGCGCCCCGCGCGAGTTCTCGCGCGATAATGCCGCCGCGGCTATCACCTCTGACACTTCGATCAGGCTATTCAGGTTGAGCCAATCGTGCCAGCTGAGGTTGAACACGCGGTTATTATCGGCGAGCCCACTGGCGTGTAATTCGGCCTTTAACTCGACCAGGTCCTGCTGCGCCCTGGTCAATCCGTCCGCGTCGCGCAATACGCCGACACCATCCCACATGGCGTCCAGCAGGCGATCGCGAATGCCGTTGATGTCGCCGACCGGTTGTTGAAAAGGTGCCAGGCTGCGCGCCATGGCTTGATCGACTACTTCAGTATCCACCTCGGCCCAGTGTCGTTGCGCAGCCGCCTGCAGCGCCATTTCGTCGCCGGCAATGCCACCGAACACGGTCGAATTGGCGACACCGTTACCGCCGAGCCGATTGGCGCCATGTGCACCACCGGCATCCTCTCCAGCGACGAACAGACCGGGCAGTGCAGTACGTGTATCGGCTGTGACCACCACGCCACCCATGAAATAGTGTGCGGTTGGCACTACCTCGACGCGGCCAGCGGCAAGATCGAAGCCGCAATCGGCACAGCGCTTCACCATGCCGGGAAACTTTTTTGCCACCAGCTCGGGGCCGAGATGGCTCATCGCGATATACACGCCGCCGTTAGGCGTGGTGCGTCCCGCGCGCATTTCGGCATAGATGGCGCGGCTGACGATATCGCGCGTGGCGCGTTCACCGTCGGCGTCGTAATTGAGCATGAAACGCTCGCCGCTACCGTCGAGCAGATACCCGCCGGCGCCGCGTAAACCCTCTTCCAGCACGGTGCCGGTCATGCGCGTGTCACGCCCGGCCAGTAATCCGGTCGGATGAAACTGCACCATTTCCATGTCGCGCAGACCGAGGCCAAGGCGCAGCGCCATCGCCAGGCCATCCATCGACTTGTCACCCGACGGCGTATGGTAGCGGTACATGGTCGGACCGCCACCGGTCGCCAGCAGTACTGTCTTGGCCTGCACCACACGAAAATCACCGCTGCGCATATCGACCAGCAACACGCCGGCGAGCGCGTCACCGTCGCGGGACGGCAACAGCGCCAGTGCGCGATGCTCTTCCATCATGCTCACCGGCAAGGCGCGCACCTGTTCCATCAGGCGACTGATGATCTCGATACCGGTGAGATCGCCCTTGTGCACGGTGCGATCGAAGGTCTGACCGGCAAATGCCTTGTGGTGTAGCGAACCGTCGTCATTGCGATCGAAGAAGCAGCCGAGTTCGTTTTCCAGTTCCTGCACCCGCGTTACCGCGGTCTGGCACAGCCGCATCGCCATATCCTGGTCGGGGAGCCACTTGCCACCGTTGATGGTGTCCATGAAATGGCGCTCCACTGAATCTCCAGGGGAAAGCGCGACGTTATAGCCGCCCTGCACCATGCGCGTACAGCCGCACTTGCCGAGCAAGCCCTTGACCGCAACGGTGATATCGAGATCGGGATTGGCCTGACTCGCGTGCAACGCAGCGAACAGGCCGGCGCCACCGCTACCAAGAATCAATACATCGGTTTTCAGCGTTTCGAATTTCATTAGAAGGCCCGTAACAAAAAGCCGCAGGCGACAAAAAAGCCCCCGGCCAGTGCCATTGCCGCATAGTTCTTGTGCGCATCGCTCCACGGCAGGTTTTCCAGTACGAGCAGGCGCAGACCGCCGAACAGATGAATTGCGAGCAGAAAAACCAGCCCGCTTTCAGCAAACTTGACCAGCGGTGACGCACTCCAGTGCAGGAACTGATCGAATTCGGCATTGCTTTCGAGCGCAAGCGCCAGGACATAGAAATGAAACGGTAGAAACAGCGCAAGCCCAAGACCTGACAGACGATGTAACAGAAATGCCAGGTACAACGGTTGCCGCCGATGCGCTTTCATGCGATCACCACGGCCGCCACAGCCCGCAGGCCGGCCGTTAACAGGCCGGCGAAAAAGATCCAGCTGATGAGGCTCAAGCTGGTGCCCCGCACTGCTAGCCACTCGCGCAGGATATTGCGCAGGCCGATCGACGCATGAACCGATACCGCGACTACAAACAGGCCATAGTTTACACCCCAGAACAGGCTGCCACGCGTTCGCTCGAGAATCTCGGCGGCGTCGATGCCGCCCTGGATGGCGTAAATCATCACCCCGAGATGGATCAGCACCAGTGGTGCCATGATCGCCGCACTCGCGCGTTGCGCCAGATAGAGTCGTACCTCAAGCATTGCGTTTACGCCCATCGCGATCAATGTTGCCACGCACATAGGCCCGCGCCACCATGCGCTTGAGACCGGCAATCGATGCTGTCGGGTTCAATTCGTTCGGGCAATAGGTGGCACAGCCTTGTTGCGAATGGCATTGATGACAACCGGCATCGCCGGCAACCAACGACAGGCGCTCTCGGGAGGCACTATCGCGTTCATCGTTCTGCAGACTCCAGGCGCGATTCAGCGCAGCAGGCCCGAGATAGTCACGATTCCAGTTGACGACATCGCAGGACGCGTAGCAGATTGCACAATTGATACACTCGGTCGCCGCGTCGGCGACCCGGCGCTGCGGCGAGTTTGGCGACAATGTCGAAACGGACTCGTGGCGCGTGGTCGAACCCTGAAAATAGCCTTTCGAGTCCTTCCACTTGTCGAAAAACTCACTCATGTCGCAGGCCAGGTCCTTGATCACCGGCAGATTGCGCAACGGCTCGATGGTGAGCCGATTGTCCCGCATCACCTTGTTGACATGAGTGCGGCAAGTCCAGCGCGGAATACCGTTGACCATCATCGCGCAGGAACCGCACATGCCGACGCGGCAGGCAAAGCGGTAACTGAGGCTGGCATCGAGATGGCGCTGTATCCAGGTGACCACATCAAGGATGGTCTGGCTGGACTGCTGTGGCACCTCGAAAGCTTCGAACGCGCCACCCGCAGGCGTACCGCGCCACACACGGACCGCAATCGGCACCTTTGTTGAATCAGGAGAATCAGACATCGGCACATGATATTACTTAATTTATTTTTATGAAAACTAAAATAATTTAATATAATCTTTAATATAATTTAACTAATTGCCAATCATGAATTTACGTCAACTGCGCACACTCACCAGCATTCTGAAGCACGGCAGCTTTGCCGCTGCCGGCGATCATATTGGCCTGAGCCATGCGGCCGTGAGCGTGCAGATGAACCAGCTCGAAACGACGCTGGCAGCCGAGTTATTTGATCGCAGCAGTCGGCCGGTCACGCTGACCGCCGACGGCGTGCGTATCGCGCAACTCGCCGACGAAGTGCTCGACAAGGTCGAGAATCTGCGCCTCGAAGCCAGCGGCGCGAAAACTTCGGGTGCGGTATCCATCGGCTTCATACCGACCTGCGTGCACCACCTGTTGCCGAGAGTGCTCGATGCGCTACGCAAAAGCTTTCCTGACTTGCAGGTCAGCGTCAAATCCGGATTGTCCAGCGAGCTCGCCGCCGCGGTAGTGCGTCGTGAACTGGATTTTGCCCTGGTCACGACCCCGCTCGCCGAGATCCCGGAACTTGACATCAGCGCAATCGCATCCGAACCCTTTTACGTGATCGGTCCAGCCGGAACCGCGGTCGAAAGCGACGCCAGCTTACTGCGCTCATTACCTTACATCGCCTTCAACAAGCGTACCTGGGTCGGTCAACACATCGCGGCGAAATTACAACAGCGTGGTATACACATTCAGGCAGCGATCGAGATTGACTCGCTCGAAGCCATCGAAAACCTGGTGGCGGATGGTTTCGGCGTCTCCATCGTGCCACTGCGGTTGCACGCTCCGGCACGCTCCAGCAAACTCGTGCAGATCCCTTTTGGAAACCCGGTGGACACGCGCCAGCTAACGCTGATCCACCATCTCGGCAAGCCGCAGTCGCGACTCGATAGCGCCATCAAACACATATTTCTCGAGTTACCCAAACCCTGAAAATGTCGATCCCCTGATTCTGCAGAAAATAGTTCGAGTGACCCGGGACACTGTTCTGCACTAAATGCCCATCCACCGGGAAAACGAGGCCCGGCACACGGATTTCGAGGCTTTACGAACTACACTACCTGTAATTCAGTACAGTCAGTAATGCATCGTATAGGAGAAATGGATGAGCAACGATACAGGTCACAACAAATCCAATCAGAGTGATAACACGGATACCAGTCTAACAATTACCTATACCCAGATTGCCAGCTGCGCCGTAAACCCCGAGTTTACCGAGCGCCGACGCCAGGGTTTGCGCGCCAAACTCGAACGCGAACGTTTCGAACGCGAACTACGTCGGCAGAAATCGTTCACCAATACCTTCCGCAACCTGTTCGGGCTGGCCAGAAACCAGGGCTGAACCACCCCTGCAACGCTGATCTCATGCAAGACAGAAACTAACGCCTGTCCAGCTTGACTGTGCCTGGCGATAATGGAAAGATGCTGGCAACAATCGATGTCGGCCACAGGCCGATAGCAATGTCACCACCAGGTGGCTACGATCAACAACAAGAACGACATGGCTGCGCTGTGGAGCCACGTCAAAAGGGCTTTATCACTAAACTCGACCACGGGAACACACCATGCCTGGCAACCTGACAATGGAGGCACTCAAGGAAAAAGTCGCCTCCGGCCAAATCGATACTGTAATCACCGCCTTCGCCGACATGCAGGGGCGCCTCATGGGGAAACGCTTCCACGCCGAATTCTTTCTGCAAAGCGCCTGGGAGGAAACGCATTGCTGTAATTACCTGCTGGCAACTGACATGGAAATGTTTACCGTCGACGGCTATGCAGCAACCAGTTGGGCAGCGGGTTATGGTGACTACATCATGCGCCCAGATATGACGACCCTGCGTTTGCTGCCGTGGCTCGAGGGAACAGCGATGGTGTTGTGCGACCTTTACGACCATCGCACACATGCCGAAGTGCCGCACTCACCGCGTGCGGTGTTAAAACAACAGATCAATCGACTGCAGGCCATGGGTCTGAAATCCATGGTGGCGACCGAACTCGAGTTTTTCGTGTTTCGCGAAAGCTTTGAAGAACTGCGCGACAAATCCTATCGCGACATGACCACCATCAGTCCCTACAACGAGGACTACCACATCTTCCAGACCACCCGGGAAGAAGGCCTGATGCGCCAGATCCGCAACGGCCTGCAGGGTGCCGGAGTGCGCGTTGAAAACACCAAGGGAGAGGCCGATCCGGGGCAGGCGGAGGTCAACGTCTGTTACAGCGACGCGCTGGAAATGGCCGACAACCACTGCCTGGTCAAGAATGCCGTCAAGGAGATCGCTTTTTTGAATGGTCGCGCGGTGACTTTCCTCGCGAAGTGGAGCCACGACGCCGCGGGCTCTTCCAGCCACATCCACCAGTCACTGGTATCCACCTCCGGCGACCCGGTATTTTTCGATGCCGACAAGGAATACGGTATGTCCGCTACGATGCGCCACTACCTCGCCGGCCTGCTCAAGCATGCCAATGACAACACGTATTTCCTCGCGCCCTACATCAATTCCTACAAGCGCTTCATGGCAGGCACCTTTGCGCCGACCAAGGCGATCTGGTCACTCGATAACCGTACCGCCGGCTATCGCGTGGTTGGCGATGGTACCCGCAACGTGCGCGTCGAATGCCGCGTTGGCGGTAGCGATCTAAACCCTTACCTCGCAATCGCCGCCCAGATTGCCGCCGGCATCGCCGGCATTGAAGGCAAACTGGAACTGGAAAAAGAATTCAAGGGTGACGCCTACCAGGCGCGCAAGGCACGTGAAATCCCCGGCAGTCTGGCCGCGGCGACGCTGGCGCTGAAAAAATCGAGCATGTTGCGCGCCGCGATGGGCACGGATGTCATCGACCATTACGTACGCGCTGGCGAATGGGAACAGGAAGACTTCGCCAGCAAAGTGACCGAATACGAAGTCAATCGCGGCTTCGAACGGGCTTAACTCCTAATCAATCAAGAGAAAATACCATGCAATTAACCGCCAACTGGTCCTACCCTACCTCAATTAGATTCGGCGCGGGCCGTATCAGCGAAATTGCCGACGCCTGCAACGCGGCCGGCATGAGCAAGCCGCTGCTGGTAACCGACCGCGGTCTCGCCAACCTGCCGATTACGCAAAACGCGCTCGACCTGCTCGACCAGGCTGGGCTCGGCCGGGCGATGTTCGCCGAAGTCGATCCCAACCCGAATGAGAAAAACCTGGCGGCTGGGCTCGAGGCTTATCACGCTGGCGGGCATGACGGCGTTATCGCTTTCGGAGGCGGTTCCGGCCTCGATCTCGGTAAGGTTGTCGCCTTCATGTGTGGCCAGAGCAGACCGGTGTGGGATTACGAAGACGTCGGTGACTGGTGGACGCGTGCCGATGCCGACAACATCGCACCGATTATCTGCGTTCCAACCACTGCCGGTACCGGCTCCGAAGTCGGGCGCGCGGGCGTCCTGTCAAATTCGGTAACGCATGAAAAGAAGATCATTTTTCATCCGAAAATACTGGCGGCCGTGGTTATCTGTGACCCGGAATTGACCGTCGGCATGCCGGCAGCAATTACTGCAGGCACCGGCATGGACGCATTCGCCCACTGCCTGGAAGCCTATTGCTCGCCGCATTACCACCCGATGAGCCAGGGGATCGCGGTCGAAGGCATGCGCCTGGTCAAGGAATACCTGCCACGCGCCTATGCCGATGGCAGCGATATCGAGGCACGCGCCCACATGATGTCGGCCGCGGCGATGGGCGCCACCGCGTTTCAGAAAGGACTCGGCGCCATCCACGCACTGTCGCATCCGATCGGCGCGTTTTACAACAGCCATCACGGCACCACCAACGCGGTGGTGATGGCGCCGGTGCTCAAGTTCAATCGCACGGCCATCGAGACCCGCATCGAAGCACTCGCCGCTTATCTCGGTATCGACGGTGGCTTCGATGGTTTCTACGATTACGTGGTCGCGCTCAACGCGTCACTGGGCATTCCGGCCAACCTGACCGAACTCGGTGTCACCGACCCGGACCTGGACTGGTTGGTGGCCTCGGCGCTCAAGGATCCCAGCGTCGGCGGCAACCCGATTGAAATGACCGAAACCAACACGCGCGAGTTGTTCGAGGCCTGCCT
>JAJDOF010000090.1 GCA_022340305.1 Gammaproteobacteria bacterium | reverse complement strand
TTCATCCTGTATAACACGCTACAGTTGTGCGATCGCGGCACTCGTGAAGACCACCAGACTTACCAGCAGTTGATCAACGAGAACCTCGACTGATGGAAGTTTATTTCCTGATCCTGCTGATTTCGATCATGGTGTTCGCCCTGACCTCGGGGTATCCCGTCGCATTCGCATTACCGGGATCGGCAATCGCCACCATCGGTATCGCGGCCTTTTGCGGCTGGGTCTTCGAGGGTAATGTCGACGCTTATTTCGTGCTCGGTGGCCCGAACCAGTGGCTCAGTGCCGGGGTGACCAACTATCGCAGCCTTTACTGGGAGGTGGAGCGCGATACGCTGATCGCGATCCCCCTGTTTATCTTCATGGGCATCATGCTGCAGCGCTCGCGTATCGCCGAAGACCTGCTGGTGGCGATGGCGCAGTTGTTCGGCCCGATACCCGGTGGGCTCGGGATTTCGGTGGTATTCGTCGGTGCCTTGCTGGCGGCAACGACCGGCATCGTCGGCGCCACCGTGATTGCCATGGGGTTGATCTCGCTACCGGCGATGCTGCGCAACAATTATTCGAAATCGCTCGCCTGCGGCACCATCTGTGCCTCGGGTACCCTCGGCCAGATCATCCCGCCATCGATAGTGCTGATCATCCTCGCCGACCAGTTGTCGAGCGCCGCCGACCAGGCGGCTACCATGCGCAAGGCAGAATACAAGGACGCCACCGGTGAGTTTTCCATGCCCGGCGATTTTGACGTCGTCAGCGCAAGTGCCGGCGACATGTTCATGGGCGCCTTTATTCCCGGCATGATCCTGGTTGGCATCTATATGCTCTACATCCTGGTGTCCGCGTTGATCAAGCCTGAAACCGCTCCGCCGGTACCGTTCGAAGGAAAATACGACCATCGCTTCATCGCCCAGATTTTGCTCGCACTGGTACCACCACTGGCGTTGATTTTCATTGTGCTGGGTTCGATCATCCTCGGCGTCGCGACGGTAAATCAGGCCGGTGCAATCGGTGCGGTCGGTGCGATGCTGATGGGCAGCTATCGCCTGATGGACGGCAAGCCGCGTGCCTATTATCCGGCCGCCTTGAGCATTGGCTCGGTCATTGTCATCATCATCCTGTTGAACTTCTTCGATCTCAACATAAAGGACATCAACAGTACTCGCGACGCTATCGGTGTGGGTATCGCATTGATCGCCGTGGCGGTGCTGATATTTGCCATCGCCTGGGCGACCTTGCGCAGCTACCGGATCGAGAACACCCTGCACGGCGTGATGATGGACACCGCCAAGACCACGTCCATGGTATTCATCATCCTGCTGGGAGCGGCAATGTTGACCACCGCATTCCGTGGTTTCGGCGGCGAGGAACTGGTCAAGGATCATCTCACCGCCCTGCCCGGCGGTTTCTGGACCCAGTTCATCGTGGTCATGGCGGTAATATTTTTTCTCGGTTTCTTCCTCGACTTTCTCGAAATCGCGGTCGTGGTGGTGCCCATCGTCGCACCGATACTGCTGGCCGATCCCAGTGCGAATGTCACCGCGGTCTGGTTTGGCGTCATGGTCGGGCTCAATATCCAGACATCTTTCCTGACCCCACCCTTCGGTTTTGCCTTGTTTTACCTGCGGGGAGTCGCGCCCAAGGAAGTAAAGACGACCCATATCTACAAGGGCGCCGTGGCCTTCATTATCCTGCAACTAACAGGCCTGGCAGTTGCCGGTGTCTTTCCGAGCCTGATCAACTATCTGCCCAATAAGACTTACCTGGTGTCGGAGACGGCACCCCCGCCGAGTAATCCCAGGCTGCAGGAATGCCTGGAAGACGATCTGTTTGCCGAGTATGACCGTCGTGAACAGGAACTTCGACAGAGTATTGATCGTATGCAAACAGCCAACATGTCTTTTCTACCCGACGAGTACCGGGAACGCCTGAACGAAAGCTACCAGCTGGCGGGCGACACTTTTGGCCTGGTTGAAGCGGTGCGCGTCGCCGAACGCAAGTTCGATGAATATACGCCCGGTTACCGGCCCCTGCACGTTCAGGTACGCGGGGTTCAGAAAGCCGTGCGCAAACTCGCTGATGACATCGACGAACTCAACCAGCAACGCCAACGCATCGCCTTTAGCGATAACGTGGACCAGTCACGCATAGACAAAATCCTGGAACGCATCACCCAGCTCAAAAGGGAACAAAAGGAACTCGAGGCCGGTATTCCCGATACCTGGGAACCAGCCCGCGCCGAGTTCCTCACACTGGCAAAAGCCGAAAAAATGGCGCGCCTGAAATATCGCCAAAATGCGGATGACAGTTATGCAATCGTGGGGACCGTGCAGAAGATGATTTCGCAATCCGATGCGCTGACCGCCCTGCAACAGAAAATTGATCCACTGATAGAACAGGTGCGTCAACTGCCTGCCGACGATGGACTGGATGTACTGAAGGCCTACGAAAACGATCTCGACAGGCTCACCGAGACTCACCGCATCAGTTCGAAGCTGTCCCGCGCCAAACGTGCTCTGCGTGGTAACACTCCCGACAAGGAAGAGGCTGTTGCAAATATCATGGCAGCGGCGGAAATACTGCAGTTCGAGATTGAGTGGCGGCAACGTGCTGGACAATTTGCCACTGAACTGCAAACTTACGACCAGACGATTGCAAACACCCTGGGCATGCGTATGCAGCAACGCCTGACTCGTGATCAAGCCGAATCCATCGCCAGTTGCCTCGCCGTCCACAAGGACGTGTCACTCCACTTCTAGACCTTAGAATGCCACAGGCCGATCTTGTTTATCGCATCATTGCGATCATTTTTCCGGTATTCGGAATTGTTGCCCTCGGTTACCTGTATGCCCGATATCGGCGCGACACGGATATGTCGTCAGGTAACCGCCTCAACATGGATATTTTCATACCGGCGCTTATTTTCGACACCCTGTCGACGAGTGACTACGCGCTCGCCGATTACCTGCTGTTGACCCTCGGTGGTGCCGTAGTCGTGCTCGGTTCCGGCCTGGTGGCCTGGCCGGTTGCACGATTGATGGGCTATCAATGGAAAACCTTCGTGCCGCCGATGATGTTCAACAACTCCGGAAACATGGGCGTGCCGTTGATCATCCTGACCTTTGGTACCGATGCTTTGCCGGCAGCGGTATTGCTGTTTGCCACGGAAAATTTCCTGCACTTTTTGCTGGGTCAGCAAATGATCACCCAGCGTTGGTCGGTCACAGCGGTTTTTCGAAATCCGATGATCCTGGCCACCATTCTCGGTATCGGCGTTGCTGTGGCCGGTATTTCGATACCGGAGTTTCTACGCTTGCCGATACACATGCTCGGCCAGGTTTCGATCCCATTGCTACTGTTTTCGCTCGGCGTCCGCATGCTCTCCATCGATTTGAAGGATTGGCAGATCGGCACCATGGGTGCGCTCATCTGCCCGTTAAGTGGGCTGATAATCGGCTTTCTCTACCTGCAACTGGTACCGCTTGCCAGCGAGCAGGTGTCGATGCTGTTGCTGTTCAGTGCGTTGCCGCCAGCAGTACTTAATTTTCTAGTCGCCGAACGCTTTAACCAGGAACCGCAGAAAGTGGCCTCCATCGTATTGATTGCCAACTTTGCCAGCATCCTGGTGATCCCCGCCGTGCTATGGGCGATTCTGTGAACAGGAGCGTCGCGCAACTGGTATTCGCACAGGCGATGATGATGTCGGTTAATTCGTTAATGGTTACATCAGCCGCTATTATCGGCGCTCATCTGGCGGATAACCCGGCGCTGGCAAGTCTGCCGTTGGCGATACAGTTTGTGGCTGTCATGGCAACGACCATTCCAGCCTCGTTACTGATGCGCGCCATTGGCCGGCGTTCAGGATTTTTACTGGCTTCGCTGATCGGAATTAGCGGCGCCAGTTGCGCCGCACTGGGGATCTATCTGGATTCATTCCTGTTGTTTTGCTGCGGTACGGTCGGTACCGGTATCTATACCGGCTTCGGGCATTATTTTCGCTTTACTGCTATCGAAGCGGCGCCACCACAGCAGAAAAATACCGCGATGAGTTACGTGCTCGCCGGCGGTATAGCGGCGGCCGTCATTGGTCCCAATCTTGCCAATTTGAGCCGCGAGGTGTTTGCGGTAACTTATCTCGGCAGCCTGTTGTCCGTGGTGGTTTTATATAGCCTCAACAGCATTAATTTCCTGCTCATCAAGCTGCCCCGACCGATCGTGTACGACAAGCTCGAATCACCCCGAGCCATGTCAGAGATTGCCAGGCAACCCGCCTTCATGGCCGCCGTTGCCAGCGCCGCCGTCGGCTATAGTGTAATGGTCCTGTTGATGACCGCTACACCGCTGGAAATGACGCATCAACGTCATGGTTTTGGCGATGTCGCCTTTGTGATTCAATGGCATGTGCTGGGTATGTTTGCGCCTTCTTTCTTTACCGGCCACCTGATCAATCGCTACGGCGTACAGCGCATCATAATCGGCGGAATAGCCTTGATGCTGCTCAGTATTTCGATCAATATCAACGGCAGTTCGGTAACCCATTTCTGGATCGCGCTGATGGCGCTCGGGGTGGGCTGGAATTTCATGTTCATCGGTGGCACCAGCCTGCTCAGTGAAACCTATCGCGCCGAGGAGACCGCCAAGGCCCAGGCTTTTAACGACTTTGTCGTGTTTACCATAGCCGCGATATCTGCATTCGCAGCCGGTGCCCTGTTGCACTGGCTGAGCTGGCAACTGGTCAACTATGCCGCGTTGCCGGTACTCTGCATCGCTCTGTTCATGCAGTTCTGGCTATGGACCAGCAAACGGCCACAGCTGTCCTCTAGTCGACTCTGATCGCTTCGATTCTGTCACCTGGCGCGAGCGGATGATCATAATCGCCAAGCTCGAGGACGTACTTTGAATCCTGGGGAACTGAAAATATCGGGCAGGGTGAGCCAGTACAGGGTTCGAGTCGCTGCATGTCAAGGACCGTGAAATCGGCATCGATCCAGTACACCCGCAAGGGTATCAACATGTTTTTCATCCAGATGCGGTGATTCCCCGCTTGCTCGTACACCAGTAACATGCCCTCCCCGGGCGCGAGCCGCTGCCGATGCATCAAGCCTTGCTGACGCTGGCCTGGCGTTGTTGCCAACTCGATCTGGTAGAACTCTTGCCCCAACTTCAGTTCGATCGCGGCGGCTGGAACAAAAGCACTGAATAATAGCAACAGGGATATGACAGAGCGCACAATCGATTGGGTGGTCGGCGATTCGGGTCTATACATAAATGCACTCGACATGTCTGAAGTTAGCGGTTATTTGCCAGATGAGCCATCAAAAAAGGCATTGAAACATTGATTATATAGCTTTCGATTGCCATGGAAAGGGGATCTGCCAGGGGATGGAATGCGTACACATATTTTTTATCCAGGGCGGAATAAAGCATCCATTTTAACTCTATGCCGGGTCTGGCCCGCCTTTCACTCCGAATTCCTGCCCGACAACGGCTCCATGAATTGCTCAACCCCGGAGCGCCGGAATGGCAGCCGCACATCGAGCACTCGATACACGCCTGCAGACACCTCAGCACGCTCTGTGCCGAACGGCCACAATTCGACAGGCGGCAGCAGGCCCTGGTTTCCTGGAAAATTCAGTGGTAAATCTCTGACAACGAGCCCACTGCCGTGATGGGTTCATCTGGCGCTTCATGGCGGTAAAGACTCGCAACTCTATCTTTGATAGCGAGGTACTCTCCAAACGTCAGGCTGCGGCCGCGATCGGACACAACCGACACATAGCGCTGCACCTCGGGGACCCGGCTGCACCAGTTTTCGAAGACAACCGTCTCCAGCACGCTGTTATCGATATAGTAATGGGTTTGTATTTCATGCGTGTAGCGGAATTTTTTATCCTCGATGAACGACCAGTAAATCAGGAACAACATCGCCCCGAGCACTGATGTCGTCCCCAGCAGCATGCCCTGCCATATCGGCGATTCGATATAGAATATGATCGCAACCAAAATTACAAATATTAAAACCTGGATAATCCAGTACGCCATCTGGTAGAGCGATAGCAGTTCTGAATTTTCTGTTGATCGCTGCAACTGATCACTGATTTGGGAACAGGTCGGGGGAGCCTTACTGATATCGTATTTCATCGATCCACCTTTGATTCTCAGGTTTGTAATTCTAGGTTTACCTGTACCAAAGAACTGTGACGCTAGTTCACATTTCGATTTTTACTCCCTTTTGATATGGAGGTGACCGCTGCAGGGGACGAACCACCGCGCAACCGCTTGCGCAGTATCGTTTGTTCGAAAACTGCGGCACTCACGGGCTTACCTATTAAATACCCCTGCAGGTAGTGGCACCCCTGCTTGATCAGATAATCCTTCTGATACTCAGTTTCCACGCCCTCAGCGACAACGACGAAGTCCATCCCGCGAGCGACGCCCAACATGGTCTGAATCACGTTCGATTCCTCGCCGCTCGACAATCTACTGGTAAACGACCTGTCTATTTTTATGATATCTATCGGTAATTTATCGAGGTACACAAAGGTATTGTATCCAGTGCCGAAATCATCGATCGCTATGCCGAAACCCATATGCTTGAGTTCCATCAACGCGCTCATGCATTGCTGAGTGTTCGTCATCAACGCGCTTTCGGTAATCTCGAAATCGATTTGTGCAGGATCAGCGCCAGTTGCATTGAGTACTTCAGCGATGCGGTTGGTCAGGTCCGGGTCTTCTAATTGCTTGATGGAAAGGTTAATAGAGCATTTGATAGATGGCAGCCCTGACTCCCGCCATCTGGTCAACTGCCTGCATGTATTCAGGATAACCCACTCTCCGAGCTGCAGGATCAGACCGCTTTCTTCGGCGTAATCGATAAAGGCGGCGGGATACAACACTCCGTTTTGCGGTGTATTCCACCTGACGAGTGCCTCGCAACCATCGATCTCATCTCCCGCGACCGAGTACTGAGGTTGATATACCAGCGACAAATTGTCTTTTTCGATGGCCTCCGGCAAGCTCGCGAGCACCTTGTACTGCTCGGACACGATACGTCCCATACCATCATCGTAAAAAAGATACGGCAAGCGCTTTTGCTTGGCCTCATACATGGCCGTGTCCGCTCGCTTCATCAGGATGCTCAAGTCCTTGCCGTGTTGCGGATAAATCGAAATGCCAAGTGTTGCCGAAATATTTATCTGTTCCTGGACGATATGGTACGGTTGCGCGAGTTCATCTCGCACCTGCTGGGCGAATACTTCGATCTCGTCCTGATCCAGGAAACCCTGAAGGACAAAACCGAATTCATCGCCACCCGTTCTGGCCGCAAATATGTTTTCCGAAACCTGGAGTTTCAGACGTTTCGCGACCGTCTGCAGCAACAGATCCCCTTCGCTATGGCCGATTCCCTTGTTGATCAAGCTGAAAGAATCCAGCCCCACGAACACGATTGCCGCCAGGGTTGTTGCGTCTCGCGTATTCTTGATTTGCTCGGACAATCGGTGGACAAAATGTGCTCGATTGGGCAAACCTGTCAGGGTGTCGGTAAACGCAATTTTTTGCAGCTGTCGCTCGCTGTGACTGGATGACAGGATATGTGTCACCCGGTGTTGTAGACTTTTATAATTGATCGGCTTACTTATGAAGTCGGCAGCACCCGAGTCCATTGCCATATTGATCGATTCCTGATCGTTCAATCCAGTGACCATCAGGACCGGGGTATTAGCACCACCAGTCAATTGCTTAATCATGCGACAAGCTCGGAAACCATCCATGTCACTGACCTCTTTCTCGGGCATCAGCGCATCCATCAAAACCAGATCAGGCATACTGGCCTGACAATATTGGATAGCGGCCGATCCATTATTTACCGTCTCGATGACCAGGTTTCTGTCTCGCAGGCAGTTAGCCAGGGCGATCCTCTCGGACTCGTTGTCCTCGGCAATCAATATCCGGTAAATCGGATTTGTCGAGAATTGTCCTTGCAACTCGATCATGTGCCTGAGTTCGATTTCGAGCGCCGCGCCGTTCTTGCGCAGTGAATCCACCAACTCTTCGAGTACGTCCAAGCGTTCGTGCGAGGAGCTCTGTTCGATAATTCGCGCGATCTCGGAAAAATCCTGTGCCCCGAAGTTTTGTGAAGCAGATTTGAGTGAGTGCGCGACTTCAAGCATCGTCTTGCGGTCTTCGGAGACTAACGCCGCCGATAAAGCTGCCAACTGAACGGGCAGATCACGGCAAAATGACTGGGTCATTTTCTTGACAGCACTTTCACCAACCGTATCAACCAATTCGCTGTAGACCATCCTCGAAATCTGCAGGCCGTCGGCCTCTTCCGGGTAGGAGGCAGGTAAATCTGAAGCTTTCGATTGTCCTTCGTCATTTGACCACTTGGCAAGAACTGACTTGATGGCTTTAATGGAAACGGGTTTCGATACGTAGTCGTCCATCCCCGCATCGATGGCCAGTTGGCGGTTACCTTCGTCTGCAGCGTTCGCGGTCATGGCTACTATCGGGGTATGTTTGGCATTACCCTGCTGCGATCGGTAAACCCGGGTTGCTTCATAACCATCCATGACTGGCATGCGGCAGTCCATGAGAATCAGGTCATACTCCTTATCGAAGTAGTTGCTCACGGCGTCCTGGCCATTGTTGGCTATGTCGACGCTACACCCAAGCCGTGTCAGAATTTCTTCTATCACGATCTGATTGGTGACCGTGTCCTCGACCACCAGAACGCGTCGTTGCAGCGGCAGCAACTCGTGCTGGTCTGGGTCTTGAGCGTACTCCGGCCCACCTTTTGCATTCATAATCGAGATCACAACCTGGTACAGCTTCATGTCCCGAACTGGCCTGTCCACGGTACCCGCAACACCCAGTTCGATAGCCTCACTCTTACCCAACTTGTTGGCGCTGAAGCTCATGATGATTTTTGTTTTCGCCAGCGCCGAATCCTCGGCGATTTGCCTGACCAGGCTCTGGTAGTCCCTGGTCTGCTGATCTATGATCACGAAGTCAAAATGCTTTTGCCTGGCGACCGCCTGCCGCAATTTCAGCAGTGCGGTTTTGCCTTCCTGGCACTCCTGGTGATAGGCATACCAGCGTTTAAAAATGCCGCTCATGATATTGCGATTTACCGGGCTCTCATCGACGACAAGAATCCTGAGACCTGCGACCTCGGGCCGATATTTCTCAATATTGGTTCGAATATCGTCCTGCGCGACTTCGAACGGCGCGGTGAAGCTAAATTTGCTGCCTACACCAACCTGGCTTTCAACCGTCAGGCATCCGCCCATCAGCTCAACCAGTTGCCTGGAAATCGTCAACCCCAGCCCTGTTCCCTTGAAATCGCTTGTAGAGGACAGATTGCCCTGAGAAAATGGCTCGAAAATATTTTCCAGGACATCTTCCGGTATGCCAATGCCCGAGTCCTCAACGCTGAAACGGTAGATGACGAGATTTTCCATTTGCTCGACAATCTCGATTCTCAACAGCACATCACCCGAGGGCGTAAACTTGATTGCGTTGCCAATGAGATTCGTCAGTATCTGCC
>JAJDOF010000058.1 GCA_022340305.1 Gammaproteobacteria bacterium | reverse complement strand
TACAGCCCTGAGCCTGCCTTCCAGGCGATGTGGCGCATGCTCCGGAATATGCTTGCCGTTGCTGGAACCAGGGTTCGCCAGAGCGAACTATGCCAACTGCAGACACACGCATCGAAACATGGTTGATGTACCTGTCCTGCTCCAGCTGTTGTGCCGGTGCAGACACATGAACCGGGATCTTCCTCGCTTCTCCATTGCTAGTTCACCCGATTTCAACATCTCCAGCGCCATTGCACTCAGCGTGCAATGACATCGTGCACGATTTTTGCCTCACGCAGTGTCGAGTGATCAGGGAACCAGATTCGATGCGCAGGCTGATCAAACACTCTATCCAGAAATACCTGATCGATTCCACGCGCCTTGAACAATGCGAGATCACGCTGCTGTTCCGCATGCAGGTTGTAAAAGTGAACGAATTGACTGGTACTGGTTGTTTCCACGCGGTACTGATGAAAACCGAGTTTTCCCTGGGTGCCAATATAGCGTCGCTTGCCCCCGATAAAAGCAGTAGCACAAGCAGAGCTGCATTCCTCGAAAACATAGGTATCGATTTCATATTCGGTGAATACGTTGGCCAGACCGCGACCCTCATAAATCTGGCCACCACGACTTTGCAGTACAACCGATCTAATCTGCGGATGCTCCTCTATCGTCGATCGAACTGCAGTGGTAACGCCAATATCCAGATCGCCGCGAATGCTAAGACGTTGTTGATCTTCACTCAGGGTTAACTGGTACGCTACCTTGTCACCTGGCCGGGAGTAGGATTCGACTTGCTTGAGGTAATACAAGGTACCCTGGATGACCTCGAGGCAATAAACCAGTGTAAACAGGATCGTCAACAGGGCAAATATCTGCAGCGCACGGGTTTTGAAGATATTTTTATGTTCGATATAGTCGAACTCGATGGCGCGCAACAGGCCGATCAGTTGCCAGGGGAAAATAACCAGGCGGGTGAAGAATAATGAGACCAGGGTCATGCTGATCAATTGGGTCGGGTTTGCGGCGAGCTTCGAAAGCAGGAACAGTTCCGCGTATGAAATCACGATGAGCAGGGCGACCAGGTTGAGCCACAGGGTTGTACGCAGTGGGAGTTTGCCGAGCCAGTGGGACACCAGGAAAGACATTGCGCTACCTTACCCGATGAAGGTTGGGTTTAGTTCACTGATGCTGACATTTCCTGCCACCCCGCAGGTGCAGGGTGCCGGGATAGCTTTGCCGGTTAAGCGGCGGACATGCCGCGCAATCGTTCGTTACGACGACGCAGCAATTCGAGTACGGTCAGCAGGATTATGGAAAAGGTAACCAGGATACTCGCCACCGCCAGGATCGTCGGGCTGATCTGCTCGCGGATACCGGAAAACATCGCCCAGGGTATGGTGCGCTGATTGACGCTGCCCACAAACAGTACCACGACCACCTCATCGAAAGAGGTGATGAAGGCGAACAGGGCACCGGAAATAACGCCCGGCGTTATCAGGGGTACGGTGATATAAAAAAACGTGCGCGTGGGTGGTGAGCCGAGGCTGGCTGCCGCACGGGTCAGGCTATGGTCGAAACCGACCAGTGTGGCCGTCACCGTGATTACCACAAACGGCGTCGCCAGGGCAGCATGCGCCAGTATTACGCCGATGTAAGAACCCTGCAATCCTATGCGTGAGTAAAAGAAAAACATGCCCGCCGCCGAAATGATGAGCGGTACCACCATGGGGGAAATCAAAATTCCCATTATGGTCGTCTTATAGGGGAACTCGGGTCGGCTCAAGCCAAGGGCGGCCAGGGTACCGAGAAAAGTCGCTATTATCGTGGAAAAGAAAGCAATGAAAAGTGAATTTCTAACCGCCGCCTGCCAGGTGCTGCTGGTGAAAAACTGTTCATACCACTGCGTCGAGTATCCCGCGGGATCAAACGCCAGCATTTCCGGGGTAAAGGTGAAATAGGGTTGCGCATTAAACGACAGCGGAAACATGATCAGGATAGGGAAGATTAAAAAAAAGAAAATCATGCCGCAGATGATGCGAAAGCAGTAATACCAAATCCGTTCGCTCAACTCCGCGTGTAGTGGTAGTGCCATGGCTATATCTCCCTAACCGAACTTCATGTTGTCAATACCGACGATCTTGTCGTACAGGATGTATAAGGCCAGCACCAATAATAGCAAAATCGTTCCAAGCGCTGCGGCCAGGCCCCAGTTCAGGGATTGAGAGATGTGGTAGGCAATAAAATTACTGATCATGGTGCCGTCGGTGCCGCCGACCAGTGCGGGCGTGATGTAAAAACCGATCGACAGAATAAACACCAGTATCCCACCGGCGCCAATCCCGGCCACTGTATTAGGGAAATAGATTCGTCTGAACGCGGTAAACGGTGTTGCCCCCATCGAGCGTGCCGCGCGCATATAGCTGGGTGGAATGGTTTTCATGACGCTGAACAGCGGTAAAATCATAAAGGGCAACAGAATGTGTGTCATCGAGATGATGGTGCCGGTCTGGTTATGTATCATTTGCAAACGGCTGTCATCCCCGATCAGGCCGATGCCGACCAGAAAATCGTTGATCACGCCTTCTTTTTGCAGCAGCGCAATCCAGGCGCTGGTGCGTACCAGCAGAGAAGTCCAGAATGGCAGCAACACCAAAATCATCAGCAGGTTACTGGTGCGGGTTTTAAGTGACGCCAGTAAAAAGGCAATGGGATAACCCAGCAGTATGGTTAGAAACGTAATCAAAGTGCTCATAAAAAGCGTGCGCACGAACAGTGTCATATAGATTCGATTGTTTTCGTCAACCCTTGCAAGGCCGTTGGTCGTCATTTGTGCATCAAAGGCGGCGTAGTAATAAGCCGCTGTATATTCTGGGCTCTGGAGTTTAATCAGTTGCCAGGTTTCTATATCTTTCCACTTTTTATCGATATCCAGAACCAGCTCGGTGTAACTGGTGTCGAGCTTTGCCGGGTCGAAGCGCTTCAGCTGTCGCCCTGTTTTACGAAACAGGCTGGACATCCCTGATTTTTCATAATTGAGGCGCTTACCGACTTTATTGATGGTTTGGTCTTCGGCTGCAATCTGTCCTTCTATTACCAGTGCCTTGAAAACAGCTTCATCGGGCAGTTTGCCGCTGGTCTCGTCCCAATTGCCCAGCAACGCCGTGGTTTCCGGAAATATCTCGTGCAACGTCTTGTTTTCGACACTGCGCGAAAGCATATCGAAAATGGGAAAGAGAAAGGTAATCATAACGAACAAAAACAACGGTGCGACCAATAGCAGTGCCGTCCTTTTCCGATACCGCAGGGTTCGGCTCAGGGCAACCTTTAGCGGGGTACCGTCCGGAGTCTTCAACAGTTCGGGGCTGGCGTTGGTTTCACTCATTGCAATATTTAATCCTGCAAGGTTATTAACGTTGTGAGAATCTCAATCCTGAGTATTCAGACCGAATGTCATGGCGTAAATACTCAGGATTGAGCCGGAATTCAAGAAGAATTCCGGCTCATCAGTCTTTTCCGTATTAAGACGCGACCCAGGCTTCAAAGCGCTGTTGCAGCTCGTCAACATGATCAGCCCACCAAACCACATCCTTGAGGATGGTATGTTTGGCGTTTGCCGGTGCTGTTGGCATATGCGGGCCCATCTCGATACCGAGCACCGCGTGCTTGCCCACCAGCGGTGCCGATGAAGCGCGCGCAGGGCCGTAGGAAATGTACTTGGCCTGATCTGCCAGACGCTGAGTATCGGTAGCGAATTTCAGGTATTTCATGACTTCAGCCTTATTCGGCGCGTCTTTTGGAACTACCCAGCCATCCAGTGCAAAGAGCTGCCAGTCCCACATCATGCCGATGGGTTGCTTGTTCTCTTCGATTGCGGCAAACAAACGACCGTTATAGGCGGATGCCATAACCACTTCGCCGTCTGCCAGCAGCTGACCGGGTTG
>JAJDOF010000034.1 GCA_022340305.1 Gammaproteobacteria bacterium | reverse complement strand
TTTGCTAAATCCACTGAAATTAAATTATGCTCACTCATGATGGACGCTCCTGATGGTTAGCTGAAACGAGTTTGTTGCTCTATCAGTTTGGCGCATTGCGACGCCGATTTCACTGGAGCGTCCATCTCATCAGACACTTTTCAGAAAATGGGCGACGGGACAGACACTTTCCGGGAAAAGGTCTTTGAGTAGAAACAGTAGGTGAATCGCCACGGGTTCGATGAGGCATGTCTTGACCCCGGTTATTGAATGGTCCTGCGGTCGAGCAGGTGCCTCGCCGGTGTTGTGGGCGTTGAACGGTCTTTTACAGGTCAGGCGCTGGCCAGCGTATTCCGGGCAATGGAAACCTCAGCCTTGCTTGCGGCGAGTAGACGGGCGACGCAAGTATCGCGGCCGGCTTCTTTGGCAATTTGCAAAGCGTTTCGGCCTTCGGCATCGACGGTTGTCAAATCGGCACCTTTATCCAGCAGCAGTTGCACAATGTCCTCGTGGCCGTGCGACGCGGCGATCATCAATGCCGTATAGCCTTGCCGTGAACGTCCGTTGAGGTTGGCCCCGGCGTCGATTAACCGGCTTACAATGTCTATCCGCCCCCTGGCAATGGCAGCAAACAGCGCTTTTGAACCCACGCCGTTAGCCGGGACCTGTTGCTTGTCGAGCCCGGTGGGGAGTTTCAACAAACGGTTGGCGAGCGAAAATAGTACAATCGCGGCCAATGTCAGCATCAATATCCTGGGATCGATATTTAACGCAGCAGCGATTTCCTCTGGTAAGTTGGCGCCGATGGCAAGAATGCCCACCGCCAGCACCAGGGCAAATTTGGAATATCGCACCAGTGCAATGGTCACCACCAGCACTAATCCCATGACCAATAGCTTGCGATCTACCCCGTTCAGGCCAATTAACGTCTGTGGCAGATTGGCACCGATGCTCATAATCGACACGATTCCCAGTAACACGTAGTCCTTATTCATCATTAAACTTATGAATCAATTCAATTATCGTCGAGTATAGTCGTGCTTTTGGTAACCGTCATATAAACCCAAGCCTTTGTTTGCTATGTCTTTTGTGACCAATTCCCCGGATTATGAAATAAACGAACAAATTGTGGAGATTACAGCAGCCGGGGCGGTAGTGATTTTACCTGACAGGATGGGATTGATCAGGGTTGAACCAGGATCAGTTCAACGCGATCCGAGTTGCCGTGGGTCAGTACCCGGTAGCTGCGATCGGTCACGAACAGGAGCCGATCGCCACTGCGGATGGTTGCAAATACCGAGTAGGTCATGCGTTCATCGATGTCATCTGCCTGGTATGGGAGCGCAAACGGAATCGGTACCGGGTGCTCGGGTTGGATGATCTGTTCGCTGATCAGCTTCGCCGTAACATCCATCAACGAAACGTCCCGCAGCTGCACCCGCACCACGGCATCTGGCGGCAACGCAATGCGTTCACGATAACTCAGGGTGCCGGTGACCATTGACTCGCTACCGGCGGCCGTCGATGTGGCCCCTCCACCCTGTGCGCTACCAACAGCGCACAGCAGTAAAAAGCTGGAAAAGCAAATGCGCATCAAAATATCCTTCATCTATTCGTGTCAGCTAATGATTTCAGTAAATCCTAGCATAATGTGATTGACAGACCATATATCCCCGGAAGCCTGGATCCATCGGTGAAAACAGTTGCGGAGGCCGCGAGTGAAATTTCAGACGGATGCAAAACTACTGTTGGCGAATAACTCGATGAATTAGACTGTTGGCGGTAACGGCTACATCCAGCATCACGCGGAGGTTCGCATATGTCAAATGAACGCAGCATCTCGATATTCTTTACCGATGGCAGCAATCTTGCACTGACCTTTCCCAAACAGGACGCCAATCCGCACCTGCTCGCCAGGCGGGTTCAGACAGCACTGGATTCGCGGCAGCTTGCCTTTGAGATTGAAAACGAGCTACTCGTCATTCCGACTAACAATATCAAGTACCTGCAAATGAGCCCCTGTCCTGAAATGCTGCCCGAAACCGTTATTGTCGGTGGTGCGATCAAATCGCCCGACGAGGCATAGTTTTCAGCTTCAACTGTCGCATACGGCGTAGACGGCCTGGGTTCCGTCGATGCCTTTCATTTCGTGCATTCCCAGGTAGCTCGACGGCGTATCGATCAGTTCGGAAAAGCGCTCCGAAAACAGAATGTTACAGCCGAGCGTTTTGGTCAGCGACTCGAGTCGGGCAGTGCGGTTGACCGCCGGCCCCATGACGGTGAAATCGAGTCGATCGGGGGCACCGACGTTTCCGTACACCACCTCGCCAACGTTCAGGCCGACACCAAAACTGATTTCGGGCTCACCGTGTCGACGGCGTCGATGATTCAGGCTGGCCAGAGTACTCTGTGCGTCGATCGCCGAATCGAGGGCAGCATTGCAGGCAGTTCGCTGGCACATATCGTCATCGATCGGAAACACGATCAGCATGGCGTCGCCGATGAAACGCAATATCTCGCCGCCGCGCGCGGTCACTGCAGCGGAGACAAATTCGAAATATTCGTTGAGCATTTCCAGCACCTGCCGCGCCGGCAGAGTCTCGGTCAGGTGGGTAAAATCGCGCAGATCACTGAACCACAGCGCGGCATGGATGATATCGGCATCGCCGCGTTGGATCATGCCGGACAGCACCTTCTCCCCGGTGCGCTTGCCGAGGTAGGTGTTCATCAGGGATTTTGACAGGTGACGCAGCGAATACACCTCGATAATGGGGGACAGGTAATTGCGTAAAATCCTGAAATTTTCGATATCGGTACCGCTGAATCCCTGCGCACACTTTGTACTCAGTATCAACGCCGAACCCAGGCCCCAGTTGAACATGATCGGTAGCGCGAGGTAGTCGGTAAAGCCATCGTCGGCAAGCTCGGTGTAGGCGGCGTGTGCCCCCTCGGGTAGCTGGTCGAGTCGTTGTCTTACGCGTTTCTCGGTTTCGAACAATTGCTGCATCGGGCTGCCGATATATCGATCGGTTTTAAGCGTGCCGTGTTGCGCACTGAAAGGCACGATCGAATCGGTGGAACTTATCCAGGTATTCGAGGTTGCAGCGATTTCCGGGTTCAGGGTTTGAATGGTGAGTAGCAGGCGCTCGATCGGAGCGCCACAGGCGACCAGCTGATGTGCCAGCTGCAAAACGAACCGGCTATTGTCGTCCAGCAGGCGACCCTCGCTGAACAGCCAGTCGATGACGGGTTGCGGGGACCAACCTAGTGATTCTGGAACGGTCACGGACATGGTTTGCTTCTCAGATCTCTGCAAGAGCGGCTTTGCGAGCGCGGCGCTTTTCACTCGACAGCAGAATGATACCCGAAATCACGATGATGGCGGCACCGAGGAGCATGGTCAGGGTCGGTTTTTCATCCCAGATCAGGTAGCCGTAGAGAATCGCGATGATGATACTGACGTACTTGAACGGGCCGATGAACGAAAGCTCACCGAGCCGGCTGCCAATGATCAGGCACAGGTAGCCGCTATAGAGGGCTGTGCCGAGCGCAATAAACCACAGATACCAGTGCAGATCGGCGGTGCCCCAGCCCTGGTAAATCGAGTAAAGACCACCTCCGAGCATTACTACCCAGGCATTGGTAAAGGCGATCTGGGTCGAGGGCAGGTCATTCGGTACATAGCGAATCGCGATATCGCGTAGCGCGACAAAGAAGGCACATACAATCGGGAAAATCACCACCCAGGAAGCCTCGCTCGAAAACGGGTTGGTAATTAGCAGTACCCCACCGAAACCGGTCAGAATCACCGCCCAGCGCTCGAATCCGACCTTCTCATTCAGCAGGGTAGCGGCGAGCAGGGCGAGAAAGATGGGAGAGGAGAAGCCAAGCGTTGATGCGACCGCAATCGGCAGCAACGACAGACCGGTCAGGAAAAAAAGCGTCGCACCCAGTTCAAACAGGGCACGCAGCAGGTTCCAGCGGTTCAGGCTGCGCCGCTGGAACACCGGCTGCCCGCGCATCCGCATGACACCGGCGAAGATTACGAAGATCAGCGCACCACGCAAAAACATGATCTGGCCGACGTTAAAAACCTCGGTGATGTGTTTTACGATGGCGTCGTTGGT
>JAJDOF010000024.1 GCA_022340305.1 Gammaproteobacteria bacterium | reverse complement strand
GATCCAGGTCGACTGGGAAATCGATGCGGTCGCCATTACCACGCACGACGGCGTTGCCAATCTCGATGCCAAGCTGGATCGCAAAACGGTCACCACCGGCTGCGGCCAGGGCACCGTTTTCGGCGACCTGATGGAAGACATTGACCAAATCCAGCTGCGCCAACCACTACTTAAGCAGTCTTCGATCTACGCTCTGCTAAACGCGCTCAACGAATACAACGAAATCTACAAAAACGCCGGAGCCGTGCACGGCTGTGCGCTGTGCTGCGAGGCACTGGGGATCGAGCAGTTCATCGAAGATGTCGGGCGTCACAACGCGGTCGACGCGATCGCCGGCTACATGTGGCTTAACGATCTCGAAGGCGCCGACAAGCTGTTTTACACCACCGGACGGCTGACCTCGGAAATGGTGATCAAGGTAGCCTTAATGGGCATACCGGTGCTGCTGTCGCGCTCGGGGATAACCGCCATGGGCCTGGAGATAGCACAGAAGGTCGGCGTGACCCTGATCGCACGCGCCAAGGGACGTCATTTCCTGGTCTACCACGGTGGGGAGCTGATCGAATTCGACGAAATGCCCCCGCAACGTTCGCACTCGAGCCCAAAGAATAGCCGCCACACCCTCGACTGAACGCGCCAGGCAACGGAAAACTCGAGCTGGCTAGCCGAGCCGATCGTGACCGAAATCAAGTAAAAGTGCATTAGCTACCCTGTCATCGGGGCGAACCGCGGCCTGCAGGTCTGACCGCCAGTGACCGTGCTAAGATTGCGGGATGATCGTCAAACCATTTCGATCCAACCGCGTGTTGCAGGGACTGGTGCTGTGGCTGGTTTTGCTATGGATTATTACAGCGATCAATCCACTGTATCCGAAGGACTGGTTGCTGGAGAACCTGCTGGTTTTTTTCTACGCTGCCCTGCTGGTTCTCAGCTATCGCCACTTCCAGTTTTCCAATCTGTCCTACCTGCTGTTCGGCGTCTTTCTCAGCCTGCACCTGGTGGGTGCCCACTATACTTATGCGGAGACGCCGTTCGGCTTCTGGATGCAGACGCTGTTTGACTTCGAACGCAATCACTATGACCGACTCGTGCATTTCTCCTTCGGGCTGTTGCTGGCCTGTCCACTGCGCGAGATACTGCTGCGTAAATCGGGGGTAAATACGGCGTGGTCCTATTTTATTGCCGTCAATTGCATCGGCGCCTTCAGTGCCGTCTACGAGATACTGGAAGCGATTGCCGCAGAGATCGTCAGCCCCGAGCTGGGTACCGCCTACCTGGGTACGCAGGGGGATGAATGGGATGCACAGAAAGACGCCTTTCTGGCTATTATCGGTGCGATTATTGCGATGCTGGCGGCGTGGTTACAGGCTCGGCGTAAAGACGCGATCAACTGACAACGGCAGTCGATCAGGCGGGCCCGCATACCAGTTTGGCCGGCGCTCTCACATCGTGGCGCGGCTCGACGAACAGGCAGACTGTCCCCGGATTCCCTATTTTTCGCGTAGCCGCGGCATCAGCTCGACCAGATTACAGGGTCGCGTGCGATAGTCGAGCTGGCTGCTAATCAGCATCGTCCAGGCATCCTTGCAGGCGCCGGAAGATCCCGGCAGACAGAAGATATAGGTACCGTTGGCAACCCCCGCCAGCGCCCGCGATTGCAGCGTCGATGTGCCGATAGTCTGGTAGGACAGGCTGCGGAAGGTTTCGCCGAAACCGTCGATGACCTTGTCGAGTAACGGCGCAACCGCTTCCGGCGTGCCATCGCGCCCGGTGACCCCGGTTCCCCCGGTGGTCAATATCACCGGGATCGATTCGTCGACAATCCAGCGCGAAATGATTTCGCGAATGCGGTACTTGTCATCCGGCACGATCGCCTTTTGCGTCGCAACATGATCCGCTTCGGTTAACAACCGCACCAGCAATGCGCCCGACTTGTCGGATGCCTCGTCGCGAGAATCGGATACGGTCAAAACCGCGATATTTAACGGGATGAAATTGCGCTCGTCGCTCATGACAGTTGCAGATCAGTACTTGATTTCATCTTCAATCGATAATCCCCCGTCGATCAAATCGCATTCCAGCGTCATCTTCACCTGCACCGGGCTGCCGTCGAGTTGCCCGGCCTGGTCAGCCTGGCTCAGCGCGCGCTCTATCTCGCGCTGCGCTGTTATCCCGACTTTTTTCAAAAATTTGCGTATCGACATGTTCAGGGCTTCTTCGTCCATCGTTTCCTCGGCTGGCTGTATCTGAGGCCATGATTCTACCTGTTTTGCCGAATCAGCCCAATCACTTATCGACGCCAGGCTTGATGGATCGTCACACCCTGGAACCCGGTAAAAGCCAACACAGGATTTCTGCTGCAGTTGCGCCACTATTCACCGTTACCCTTTGCCTTACTGTCGATGTCATTGAGTTCAGGGTTCGGTCAGGCCTTCGACTGAGTGCCACCACGACCCACGCCGCCAGGCCCTGTTGTGCCTGCTGATACGGTTATGCATAGTGCAGGTGGCGTTGCGGATTGCCGGGCGCGATTGCATTCGAAACCAGCAAGGGCGCATTCGCCGAGGGCATTACCCTGGCCTCGTGCTGCTGTTTCTCGCCTTCGGGGTAAACGGCTGGTTGCAGTACGTGCAGGGAAAAGGCAGTATCAGCACATGATTGAAACCTTTCACCCCGGCGTCCACGATATCTGCAAGCGTTATGGCAGCAACCTCGTACTGGATTCGGCAGGCCATACCAGGCAACGATGAGCATCGACCACCGGGATATTACCGCGGTTATACTCGCCGGTGGCCAGGGCAGCCGTATGGGTGGCCAGGACAAGGGTTTGATCGAGTTTGACGGCAGGCCGCTGGTGGCTATCCTGGTCGACAACCTGCGGCAACAAGCCGTCGATATCGTGATCAATGCCAACCGCAATCACGCGCAATATCAACAATTCGGCTGCCCGGTAATCAGCGATCAGCTCGCCGACTACCAGGGTCCCCTGGCCGGATTCGCCAGTGCCATGGCTGTCGTCGATAGCGCATTTATCCTGACCCTGCCCTGCGATGGGCCGTTACTGGAAGACGATTACGTGCGGCGCTTCGTCGCCAGCTATAACGAGAATGCTGCAGCGGTACATGTCGCTTTCGACGGCGAGCGCCTGCAACCGGTGCACGCCATGATCAAGGTTGATCTACTCCCCAGCCTGACGACCTTTCTTGACAGCGGCGATCGTAAAATCGATCGCTGGTATGCCCAGCATGACTATGCGCGTGTTGATTTTTCAGCCTGCGCCAACATGTTTCGCAATATCAATACTCCAGCCGACAGGGCTTCTCTGCAGAGCAGTTCATGACCAGCAACATACCCATCCTCGGCTTCAGTGCCTACAGCGGTACCGGCAAGACCACCTTGCTGCGCCAGATTATTCCCGCTCTGAAGCAGCGTGGCCTGCGCGTATCGGTGGTCAAGCACGCCCACCACGATTTCGAACTCGATTTCCCCGGCAAGGACAGTTATGAACTGCGCAAATCCGGTGCCGATCAGACCGTGATCTGCACCATGTCACGGATGGCGACGATCACCGAGTTTGCAGATCCGTCCGATGAACCGGATCTGCAACATATCATCGCCTCGCTCGACAGCAGTCGCGCGGACATCGTGCTCGTCGAGGGCTACAAGGATATCCATTTTCCCAAGATCGAGTTGCATCGTGCCGCGCTACGCAAACCGTATTTGTATCGCAACGATGACTCGGTAATCGCCATCGCCTGCGATGCACAACCGCCCGCGGGTATTTCGATCCCGGTGCTCGACATCAACGATATCGAGGCCGTCGCACGCTTTATCTACGACGACTATTACCCTGGGCATTAAAAAACCTGCTCTAGATCCGGGTCGAGCCGATCAGGGTTTGTCCACGCGTTCCCCCGGACCAAACGCTATCGACTGATCCCAGATGCGCGCCCACAGCAGCGGCAGTCGGCTGAGATCCCTGACCGGGACGAGCATCCGGGGCACGCTGGGCCGGGCATGTGGGTTGCTGACTTCACCGACTTTAAAGCGAAATACGTAGTTCGGTTCGATGCCCATACGCAGATCACTGATGATGATATCGTCCTGTACCCGGGCCACCGCGTAAATCCCCTGAGAAAACCACTGCAGACGTTGCACCGGCCAGTAGTCTTCGATCCCCGCAAGCAACTCGCGCGCGCTCGGGTAGTGGCTGAAGCGTATATCGTTGGTCTCGTCGAGCAACGAGTAATAGGCCTCGTAATAGCCGTCGTCATCAATCACCACGGCGCGCCACAACAGCGAATTGAAGGGTGCCGGCGAGGTGTGTAGCTTATCGTGGGTGATGCCCTGCGCCTGCAGTGCGGACTTGAAACTGGATTCCGCCGCGAAACTGGCGACCACTGTCCAGGCGAGGTATAGCGAACTCAATATCAACCCGGCGCGGTTGGCGAGATGGCCGCGCTCGCTATGACGCGTCATCACCAGCGCAGCGATCAAGCCTGCCAGCAGTGGCAGCGTGTACAGTGGATCGATAATGAAGATCGTCGACCAGGCCACCGGCAGGTTGCTGACAGGCCAGAAAATCTGCGTGCCATAGGTAGTAAAACTGTCGAGCAGTACGTGCGTCGCAAAGACCGAGTAAACCAGCAACAGCCAGCGCACTCGATGCTCACGCAACGCAGGATGGATCTTGTTGATCAGCCAGACCAGCAGCGGCGTCGCCAGTGCCAGCATCAACAGCGAATGGCTGGCCGAGCGGTGATAGGTAAAGTCCTTGACGGCATCGCCGAGCGGCACGAATACGTCAAGATCCGGCAAGGTACCGGCAATGGCGCCCCACAGCATTGCCCGGTTACCGATTTTGCGCCCTAATACGGCTTCACCGACGGCGGCGCCGAGGGCGATTTGGGTGATTGAATCCATGATCGTTCAGGGTTGCCTTAACATGCCAGATACCGCGGTACCGCCGGGGAAAGTTTCCATATTCTAACACTTACGCCGCGGGAACCGGTTCGGATCGCTCGATTCCGCCTGCGCGCCGGATTTTACGCGATACCGCCCCGGCTAACCGTTCTTGTTATTGTCCCGGATCATAGTAAAAATACAGCGTCTGCGTGATAATGCGCTCACCGCAACGTGAGGACAACGAGACATGAGCTATACCATCGACAGGCTGATCGAAAACACCACCATCGAAGATATCGACGCCAGAACCCGCGCCGCGCTCGCGGCGCAGGGTTTCGGCGTGCTCACTGAGATTGACGTTGCCGCAACCATGAAAAAGAAACTGGATATCGACATGCCGCCTTACCGCATACTTGGCGCCTGTAATCCGACGATGGCACACCAGGCGATCGGCATGGAGCCGCGTGTCGGTGCGATGCTGCCCTGTAACGTGATCCTGCGCCAGGTCGATGCAGGCGTCGAGGTCAGCGCAATCGATCCGGTCGCGTCGATGCAGGCGATCGATAACGACGAACTGCATGCCGTGGCGGGGCAGGTTCGTGCGCTGCTGGCGGACGTGGTGAAGGCGATCTGAGTAAACCTTTAGCACCAGCCTCGTACCCCGACCCCTGACGCGGCGGTATTAACAAAGCGGTTGTGCTGAACGATCCGTTCACCTCGACAACCGCTGCAGCAGTCGCAAAGCCGGTTATACTCCGCTTTCTGGCGAATACAGCAGCGCTCAGGCAAGAGACGTATGTTTACCCGCTTCACGAAATTATCGAAAAAGCGTTACCCGTGGATAGCTGTACTGCTGCTGTACCTGCCGGTTTGCCCCCTTGAGGCTGCAGAAGAGATCCTGGTAGCGTCGCATGATGACGTGGAAATCAGCGTGACCCGCCACGCCGCCGACGGCGAGTACCTGGTGATCTGGCTGGCGCCGGAGTACGGGTTTCGCAAGGCCCATCACGCGCTCGCGGCGAGGCTGCCCGCGCAGGGCATCGAAGTCTGGCAAAGCGACATCGCCGAATCGTTGTTCCTGCCACCGGGTTCGGCATCGCTGAAACGCCTCGATGGTCGCCATATCGCCAACCTGATCGAGCACGCCCATGCGACAACGGGTAAGAAAATTGCCGTCGCCGGTGACTCATACGCCGCCATGCTCGCCCTGCGCGGTGCACACCAATGGCAGCAGCGAACCGCGCGCGCGGACTACCTGGTTGGCGCGATTTTGTTTTCGCCCTACAGCTACGCCTACATCCCGCCGCTCGGCATGGCGCCACAATACCTGCCGATCGTCGAGTCGACCAATATACCGCTGATGATCTACCAGGCGCAGAAGAACGGCGTCATCAGCCAGTTCGACACGCTGCTGGAAAAGCTGCGCCAGCACGGCAGCCCGGTATTCACCAGCATGGTGGCTGACGTGATGAGCCTGTTTTACGAAGAGGAACCGACCGCCGCGATGCAACGCGCCGCGCAACCGGTAGCGCGCAGTATCGGGCAAATACTGCCGTTGCTGGCGCGCCAGAAATTCCCGTTGCAGCCGGTCGCGCTCGTCCCCGGCGGTTCGACCGCAAGTGGGATCGACGTTTATCTCAAGGAATTCCAGGGGCAGCGCCAGCCCGGGGCGATCAACCTCAATGACATCGATGGCAACGCTGTCGTCAAAACGAGTTTTGCCGGCCAGGTCACCGTGGTCAATTTCTGGGCGACCTGGTGCCCACCTTGCATCGAGGAAATACCCTCGCTGAACCGGTTGAAAGCACTCATGCAGGGACGCCCGTTCGAGCTGATTTCAATTAATTACGCGCAGGACAAAAATACCGTCGTCGACTTTCTGCAAAGAATCGACGTCGAGTTCCCGGTGTTGCTCGACCCCGATGGCGACTACGCAAAATCATGGAAGGTGATAAGTTTCCCATCGACATTCGTCATCGATAAACAGGGTGGCATCCGCTACGGGGTGAACGCGGCAATCGCATGGGACTCGCCGGAACTCATCGACAAGCTGGAAGCCCTGCTGGATGAATCGAGCGCGCATTAGCCGCGCACCGCAATGGGTGGCAACTCACGCCATCATTGTGGAAAGCCACCACGCCCAGCAGCATTCACCGGGTTGAAATTGCCCGGGAAACTTAAAACTGGAAGCCCGTTTGCAGAAAAACACCGGCCGTATTGTTTTTAAGGACAGCCGCAATATCAAGATTGAAACCTAGCCAGAACCCGACGCCAGCGGTTAATTCGGTATCCCTGGCACCGTCTGAAACGTTGCTTGCCAGGTTTTGTGCGGCACCCAGGCGAAATTTCATGTAATCAAACGCGTTAAATTCGGCACCCACTGCGAGAAACTGTGTTTTCAAACCATCAAACGAATCATTGGCCAACAGGGGTTTGTTTTCGCCCAGGTCAAGATCTGCTGCAATCGTCATGAACTTGTTGTAGTAAGCCACGCCTAAACGGGCCTCGGTATCAAGATTCAAGGTTTGATTGCCGAGATCAAACTCATCGGAAATCAGGTTACGCAGGCTTAAGCCCAAACGAACCGACTCGCTTAAATCGACGGCAAACCCGAGGTCCACGGTCTGAAAGGTACCCAGATTTGCTTTGTTTTTGTCCTCATTAAGGATGTCGGAATCCGCACTGGCGGTCAGGATCGACTCTTCAAAGGTAAAGGCATCCAATTGGACGATTTTGGGCTTTATACCGATGGATACCTTGCGCTCCCACAGCTGAAAGTCGCGGGCGAACGACACCCCAAACTCGGTTGCCAGGACACCCTCGACATTCAGTATATTGAAGTCTTCACTGAGCAGTTCATTCGGGTCACAACCCGTTACCAGCACAGAACAGGATATATTGGTTACCGTGCCACCGGCAATGACATCAGAGCGAGCACTGACTGCCATGGAAAACGATTCGAATGATATGCCCACCGCGAGTAACGCCGTTGCTTCAGGTGCAACAATTTTTGAGTCTATGCCACCAAGAATTGACCTCATATCGAGTGTCGCACGAACCTCGGCTGAAGGATCTGCCCCACCACTAGCCACTTCCCGGCGATCATTCGCATCCTGAAAGTCTTCAACGTCCGAAATCAGGTCGTCGTCATCTCTTAGATATCCTCCGAACCCAATCAGCAGTGACCAATCGCTTCCCATCGGCTGATTGGTCAACATGGCCGGGTTAGCCCATGGGGCAGTGGCGAGATCCGCCGTGGCAACGGCGACACCACCCATACCCAGTGAACGCCCTTCAAAGGTGAACGGGACAGCTTGTGCGGTTTGCGTTAACGCTAACAACACGGCTACGGCTGATACTTTATACAAACGCCACATAAGCTTCACCCCAGTTAAGGTCTTTTGAAACGAAACCATTATAAACAAATATTGAAAATAGTCCTGCCGATGCAGCCGATTGCATAACGGGGCAACTAATCGCAGCAATCAATCCGAGCATCACAGTAGTACAAGCTGCCATTACCCGTTGCCTGGCGGCTGGAATGAATCACATTTCACACAATTCAACTGGTGGCCCAGCATCAATTCGCGACCGCCTTGCGTCAGCACCCAGGAACGGCTCACCAGCGGAGGATCGTGGCGTACATGCTGATCGTGGCCACAGCAAAGTTCGGCTACCCAGTGATCTTCTTCATCTTTGTGATATCCAATGATCGCCTGTTTCATGACCAACCTGGTACCGTTGCCAACACCTTAGTTATTCAGCGTTTTGGCGCTCGACCATCCCGAGTTGCGATCGACCCATCTTAAACTTAACCAGTACCAGAGCATGATCGGAGCCATCATTGCAATCCAGCTCCAGTCGTCGATGAGGAATACCGTTGCGACCCAGCCACTGTCTGCGAAAAACACGGTCCAGGGAATACAGTAGATAGAAAATACCAGGCAGCCCCAAAGTAACAACAAGGCCCCCTTTCTGGTTTCTATGCTCGCAAATGCGAGATAAACCCATATTGGCGTCTCGTCCGTTTTTTCCATGAATATAACGTCTCCTTTACCGATCAGATGCGAGTTTGTTATCAATACTAGTCAATGATTCTCCAGTTTCTGAAGATTATTATCAAATACCAATATCCAGTGAACCGGGGTTAGCCCGTATTCGATATCGACTACTTCGAATTTTCGGCCAAATGGCTTCAGGGATTGCCGCAGGCGGGGCAATTCGGGTTTTTCGGCAAACTAACACCCTGCCATTCCATCGACAGCGCATCGAACAACAACAGACGATTAACCAGCTCCTCGCCTAGCCCAGCCAGCAGTAACAGCGTCTGCAGCGCCTGCATGGTGCCGATGACACCGACCACCGGGCCGAGCACACCCTCGAGTTCGCAGGATTCCTCATTGCCATAGGCCTCAGTATATAAACACTGGTAACAGGCACTGTTGACGGCTGGCTGGTAATTCATGATCTGCCCCTCGAGCCGAATCGCCGCACCGGTGACCAGCGGTGTCGCGGTCTCGACGCAACAACGATTCACTTCGAAGCGGGTCGGATAGTTATCGCTGCAATCGAGCACGATATCGACAGAGTCGATGACCTGGCGCAACTCAACGCCTTCCAGTTGATAACCGATCACCTCGACTTCGCAGTCCGGGTTGAGTGAAGCCAGGGTCTGCCGCCCGGAATCGACCTTGTTGTCGCCGACCGAGGCCTGGTTATGGATGATCTGGCGCTGCAGATTCGAGGTCTCGACGATGTCGTAGTCGCAAAGTACCAGCTTGCCGATGCCGGCGGCGGCGAGATACATTGCCGCGGGCGAACCCAGACCGCCGACGCCGACAATTAATGCACTTGCATCGAGAATCGCCTGCTGACCGCTCTCACCGATCTGTGGCAGACGAATGTGGCGCGCATAGCGTTGTTGCTGCGCGGGGGTCATCCGCCACCCTTGTGGAAATACTGGTGGAAGCGGTGGAAGAACTGCTTGCGCAGGGCGACGTCGGTGGCACCGAAGGTGAACCGCACATCGAGCACCGGCAGGTTGAACAGGCCAAGTTTACGCGGTGGCTTTTGCGCTACCTTTATCGATAGCTCGAGCTCAGCTCCGGGCTGAGCCAGCGACCAGTGGTGGCGCGCCAGCTCGCTACAATGGTAGGGTGATTTTTCGCCACTGAACGGGCCATTTAATACCTTGCCGAACTCGTCGGCGGCATAGCCCATCTCGTATTCGACGACCGCGGAGTCGGGATCAGGATTGGTCTTCATGGGATACCCGCAACGGCTCAGCCACCCGCGACCGGGGGCCAGATCGAAACAACATCGCCCTCGACAAGCTGCCGCTCCTCGCGCTTGTCGACATCGACGAAATGTCCATTGACCAGCACGATGTGCGCCATTTTTTCCGGGATATGGAATTGCTCGATCAGGCGGCTGACGGGAAGCCCGTCAACAACACGGATTTCACGCCGATGACGGCTCTGCCCAGCAGGCAGGTACTGCATCAGCGAAGCGTAGAATTCGATATTGATCTGCATATAGTTTCAACCGGGACGACCGGATATAGACAGAATCAACTGTATCCGAGTTCCTGGGTGCAGCCCACATAGGCTTCCATGATCGCGGTCGGGTCCTGCATCAAGCGTTGCTTCCACTCTCCGAGGTGAATTTTCGTTTCGATCAGCCCGCGCAATACGCCGATGTGCTGGGTCTTGCCGACGCTACTGGCACCGACCAGATGATCTCCATCGAACTGCAGGTTGATGTACTGGTATTCGTCCGCGTTGTACAACTCGCTGCTTTCGCCGCCATCGACCCCCATCCACAAGCCGAAGGAACAGGACACCAGTCCGACCGTGTCGAGCACGTTCATGTTGAGGGTGCCGTGATGCTCGCTGCCCTGCCCCGCCATGTTGAGCGCGGCGATGCGACCGTGATCGGTCGCGGTCGGCTGTATCGCCTGCACTTCCTGGTTGCCGGTCGAGAAATCCACGCCCTGGGCGACGTCGCCCGCGGCGTAGACATCCGTGTTACTGGATTGCATACGACGATTCACCAGTATGCCTTCATCGGTTTCGATGTCGGTGCCCTCGACGAGGTCGATATTCGCCTTGACCCCGGTCGCGGTGATCACCAGCGCAGCGGTCAGCTTGCTGCCGTCGCTGAGACTGACCTCGACATGGCTATCGGCGGCTTTCTCGATACCCTCGACGCTACAGGATGTATGCACATCGATGCCTTCCTTCTTGCACCATTGTCCGAGCAGGCCGCCCGCGTTTTCGTCGAGCATGCGCGGCACCATGCGGTTGCCGGTCTCGACCACGGCGAGCTTGACGCCGCGCTTGACCAGCGCCTCGAGGATG
>JAJDOF010000084.1 GCA_022340305.1 Gammaproteobacteria bacterium | reverse complement strand
CTCTCGGAAACCATTCCGACGCATGAATACGAATCCAAAACGCTGACCAAAGCCTTCGAGGAAATCACCGGCATCAAGGTCAATCACCAGCTGCTCGGCGAGGGCGAAGTGGTGCAGGCGGTACAGACGCAAATGCAGACCCAGCGAAACCTGTACGATGCCTACATCAATGACTCTGACCTGATCGGCACCCACTCCCGTCTGCAGCTCGCGGTCAACCTGTCGGACTGGATGGCCGGCGAGGGCAAGGACGTAACCAACCCGATGCTGGACGTCGACGATTTCGTCGGCAAGTCGTTCACCACCGGCCCCGACGGCAAGCTCTACCAGCTGCCCGACCAACAATTTGCCAACCTGTACTGGTTCCGTAAGGACTGGTTCGACCGCCCCGATTTACAAAAGCAATTCAAGAGCAAGTACGGCTACGATCTCGGCGTTCCAGTGAACTGGTCAGCCTACGAAGACATCGCCGAATTTTTCTCTGTGCAGGTCAAGGAAATCGATGGCGTACGCGTTTACGGACACATGGATTACGGCAAGCGCGCTCCGGATCTCGGTTGGCGCATGACCGATGCCTGGCTGTCGATGGCCGGTGCTGGTAGCAAAGGCCTGCCCAACGGTATCCCGGTCGACGAATGGGGTATTCGCATGGAGGCTGGCACCTGTAATCCGGTCGGCGCATCGGTCACTCGTGGTGGCGCCGCCAATGGCCCTGCCGCGGTCTACGCGATCCGCAAATGGGATGAATGGCTGCGCAAGTACGCTCCTCCCGGCGCGGCCAGCTACGACTTTTACCAGTCATTGCCGGCCCTGTCGCAGGGTAATGTTGCCCAGCAGATCTTCTGGTACACCGCGTTCACCGCTTCCATGGTGGCACCCAAAAGCGAGGGCAATAATACGGTCGACAACGACGGCAAGCCGCTTTGGCGGATGGCGCCTTCACCGCACGGACCCTACTGGGAGAAAGGCCAGAAACTCGGCTACCAGGACGCTGGCTCGTGGACTCTGTTCAAGTCAACCCCGGTTGATCGTCGCAAGGCGGCCTGGCTCTACGCCCAGTTCGTGGTCTCCAAGACCGTCGATGTCAAAAAGAGCCATGTCGGCCTGACCTTCATCCGCGACACAACGATCAATCACGCCTCGTTTACCGAGCGTGCGCCAAAACTCGGCGGGCTGGTCGAGTTTTATCGCTCGCCGGATCGGGTACTGTGGTCACCGACCGGTGTCAACGTTCCGGACTACCCCAAGCTGGCGCAAATCTGGTGGCAACAGATTGGTGACGTAAACTCCGGCGCGTTCACGCCGCAACAGGCCATGGACCGACTCGCGTCCGAAATGGACCTGGTCATGTCACGCATGCAGGCGGCCGACGAAAAAGCCGGCACCTACGGTGGCTGCGGACCACGCCTGAACCCGGAGCGGGAAGCATCCTACTGGCTTAATCAACCCGGCTCGCCGAAGGCCAAGGTCGATGAAAAGCCGAAGGGTCAGACCGTCAATTACGACGAGCTGATCAAGCGCTGGAAAAACTAACGGCGTTTCGTCAATTGCAGCATTGCTTTGCTACCGGGGCTCTATCCAGTCAGAGTCCCGGTGGTCAAGCCCTAACGACATCATTAAAAAACCCATGAGCGCTGAAATCAGCAGTAGACAGAACCTGATCATGGACTATATCCGCGACCACGGATCAGTCCAGGTCGACCAGTTGTCCAGTCACCTGAGGGTCACACCGCAAACCATTCGCCGTGACCTGAATCAGCTCTACGATCAAAAACTTTTGCAGCGCGTACACGGCGGCGCGGTCGTCAAGGACAACGTCGAAAACCTGGGCTACGGCGCTCGCAAGACACTGATGGCCGAGGAAAAGCACAGCATCGCACGCCGTACGGCCGAGATGCTGCCCGATAATTCATCCTTGTTCATCAATATCGGCACAACCACCGAAGGCGTTGCCGAATTTCTCTTCGAGCGCAAGGGCATGTTGGTAGTCACCAACAACATCAACGTCGCCAGCATGCTTTGGCCCGCACCGGGACTCGAAGTGATGATTGCCGGTGGCTCCATCCGCCGCAGCGACGGCGGCATAGTCGGCTCCAACGCCGAGGAATTTATCACCAACTTCAAACTCGACTATGCAATTATCGGCTGCTCGTCAATCGACAGTGATGGCGAACTGTTTGATTTTGACCTCCGGGAGGTACGCGTGACCCGCACGATTATCCAGCACGCTCGCTCGGTTATCCTGGTTACCGACTCCATGAAATTCGACCGGCGCGCGCCGACACGAATCGGTGACTTGAGCAATATCCATACTCTGGTTACTGATGACGGTATTCCCGAAGCGGCGATCGAGCTGTGTCGACAGTACGACGTCGAACTACAAATCGTCGAGCAGCCTCCCTCCGGCCGGCAAAGAGCAGGAGCTCGTTAGATGGCGATCGAATTACGCAAGGTATCGCTGCGGGTTGGCGCCGAAACCCACATCTACGAAACCGATTTATCCCTGCAACCCGGCCAGTTCAACATTCTGCTCGGCACTACCTTGAGCGGTAAAACCTCTTTGATGCGCCTCATGGCCGGTCTCGAAAAACCAACCAGCGGCGAACTCTGGATGAACGGCGAGCCAGTCACCGGAATCCCGGTACAAAAGCGCAGTGTCGCCATGGTCTACCAGGCTTTCATTAATTACCCCAGTTTCAGCGTTTACGACAATATTGCCTCGCCGCTCAAGGTCGCCGGATTGCCGAAAGACGAAATCGACGCCCGGGTGCGCCAGTTCGCCGATCTGCTGCAACTGACACCGATGTTGCATCGTCTCCCCGGCGAGCTCTCCGGCGGGCAGCAGCAGCGCACCGCGCTCGCGCGTGCCCTGGTCAAGGGCGCCGATCTGGTATTGCTTGACGAACCGCTGGCAAACCTCGATTACAAATTGCGCGAGGAGCTGCGCGACGAGTTGCCCAAAATGTTTGCCGACTCCGGCGCGACCGTCATTTATGCGACCAGTGAACCGCTCGAGGCATTGATGCTCGGCGGTTACACGGCGACCCTCAACGAGGGGCGCGTGGTACAGTTCGGTGCAACCTCCAACATTTATCGACAACCCGATAGCCTCGAAGCGGCGCGCGTGTTCTCCGATCCACCGATCAATACCGCTACGATCGAAAAACGCGGCAATCGTGTTTACCTGAGCGATTCTGTGAGCTGGACAGTGCCGGTTCGACTGGCCAGCCTGCCGGATGGACACTACAGCATCGGCCTGCGCCCGCACCATTTGTCGCCCACGGGTAGCGGAGTTGAAGTCGGTGGCGAGGTCCAGATCGCCGAAATCAGCGGTTCCGAAAGTATCATGCGCGTGAATATCGAGGGCAACAACTGGGTCAGCGAAGCACACGGAATTCACAAATTCAAATTCGGTGAGCGCCGCAGTTTTTTCTTCGATGCAAATCGTTGCCTGTACTTCGACAGCAACGATAAACTGGTCGAGACGCAGGTTTAACATGTCGCAAATCGAATTCAGGAACGTCCGCCATGCCTACCCGCCCCCAGTGGGTCAGGCACCTGTTTATGCACTCAAGGAAGTCAGCCAGATATGGGACGATGGCGGCGCCTACGCGTTGCTCGGCCCCTCGGGTTGCGGTAAAACAACCCTGCTTAATATTATTTCGGGATTGCTAACGCCGTCCGAGGGTTCGATCCTGTTCGATGGCCGCGAGGTAACGCGACTGCCGACTGCCGAGCGGCACATCGCCCAGGTATTCCAGTTTCCGGTGGTCTACGACACCATGACCGTGTTCGATAACCTCGCTTTTCCCCTCAGGAATCGGGGTGTATCCGAAAACAGGGTCACGCAACGCGTGACCGAGATCGCCGAGATGCTGGATTTATCGGATCGTCTCAAACAACGTGCCGCGGGTCTGACGGCCGACGGCAAACAGAAAATTTCGCTGGGCCGGGGCCTGGTGCGCGAAGATGTCAATGCGATCCTGTTCGATGAACCACTGACGGTAATCGACCCGCATCTCAAATGGCAGCTGCGCTCGAAACTCAAAGAACTGCATCAACAGATCGGTATGACCATGATTTACGTCACCCACGACCAGGTGGAGGCGCTGACCTTTGCCGACAAGGTCGTCGTCATGTACGACGGCGGCGTGGTGCAGGTCGGCACACCAGTGGAGCTGTTCAATCACCCCAGACACACCTTCGTCGGCTATTTTATCGGTTCGCCCGGTATGAATATCCTGCCCTGTACGCTCGATCGCGGCCAACCGGTATTCGCCAAAAATCGACTCGACTCGAGCTATCCGTTCGTTAACGATTTGAGCGGCAAACTGGAAATCGGCATCCGCCCGGAGTTCGTCAGTTTCAGCGATGACGGCATACCGGTGGCGATTGACAAAGTCGAAGACCTGGGCCGCTACCAGGTAGTGACCGTCAGGCACGAGACTGAACAGATCAAGATGGTGGTCGGGGAAGACCAGTCAATCCCCGCGCATAGCCCGAAAATCCGCTTCGCTGCCGACAATCTTCTGCTCTATCAGGATGACTGGGCAGTGGAGACAGGGCATGCGTAAAACGACCAACCAAAAGGCCTGGTGGCTGGTGACGCCGGTGTTGCTGCTGGTCGCATTCAACGCCTTCATCCCGCTGATGACCGTCGTCAACTACGCTTTTCAGGAAACCTTCGGTAACAACGATTTTTTCTGGGAAGGTACCCGCTGGTTCGAAAAGGTGCTGCGCTCCGAGCGCTTTCACGACGCCCTGGGGCGACAAATGCTGTTCACCGGCATGATCCTGGTTATCGAAGTGCCCCTGGGCATCGCGGTTGCGTTGTCGATGCCGCGCAAGGGGCCGTGGGTCTCGGTGTGCCTGGTGCTGATGGCGCTACCACTGCTTATCCCGTGGAACGTGGTCGGTGCGATGTGGAATATCTTTGCCCTGCCCGATATCGGGCTACTCGGCTATTCGTTGAATTCGATGGGCTTTGATTACAACTTTACCCGACAGCCGGTTTCCGCCTGGATGACGACCGTGGTGATGGATGTCTGGCACTGGACATCACTGGTGGTACTGCTGTGTTACGCCGGTCTGTGTTCGATTCCGGATGCCT
>JAJDOF010000075.1 GCA_022340305.1 Gammaproteobacteria bacterium | reverse complement strand
AATGCCAACAGTCAGGGCGAATCACAAATCCGGACGACGCCAGATGGTAATCGAGTATTCGTGGTGTGGAATGAAACCGCAAGCGGGATGACCGACACCATGTTCAGTGTCGGTACTCCGGGCACGTTTACTCCAGTCGATGATTATGAGTCGGGAAGTAGCTGTTCCATCAAAATGTTTTAGCGGGCGGCTGTGCAACACATTGCGTTACCTGCATTTGGCCGGGCGCCTGCAATCAGATATCGCTCGTGAAGTTACCTGTTTATTTGCCAAATCTTCACGGCGTCCTGTTTGGCTTTAATCGCAAGTGACGGGCATCGCTTCCCCGTTGTGATCCGTTTGCCGGCGCCAATGGCTCCATTGATCCGGGCCAATTCGGATCTGGGTTATGGGGGTAATCTATGCATTGGACCGTTTTGCATTTCTACTTTTACTTATGGGAGTTTCATGATGAATATCAACAGGGCAATACTTACAGGCTTCTTGATCTCGATGTTGGCACTGGCCCCAGATATTATTGCCGCTGGCCAGGGCCCGGAAATCGCTGCCGGTGGCAGCGGTGGTAGCGGCGGCAGTAGTGGTAGTAGTGGTAGTAGTGGTAGCGGCGGTAGTAGTCAATCCGGTAGCCAGAAGAGTAAAGGCAGTGTAAGCCAGTCTCATACCAGGGCGCAGCAGATGCTCGAAGCCAAAGATCTCGACCGCGACCGCGACCGTCTGCGAGATTACCAGGAACTGCTCGATCGGGATCGAGACCGCCTGCGTGACCAGGTCAAGCTTCAGGATATGGATAAACTCCAGCAGAGTGAAAAGGATAAAATCCTGTTGCAGACCCGGGACAGGCTGAAGCAACGCGACCTGGCGCTGGACCAGGAGAAGGCCAGAATGGCCCAGGATGCCCGGTTTACCGAACAGCAACACGAGCGCCTCAAGACCCGATCCACCAGCCTGACCGCTGCGCAACTGAAACAGCAAAAGCGGATACTTGACAGCCAGATGCAGCTGCTACAGGAGCGTGAACAACTGATGCTGCAGGAGCGTGATCAACTTCAACAGATTATGCAAAACCTGTCTCAACGCAAAAATCAAAATGAAGAGCAGTTAAGGCTCATGCAGCAGGAACGTGAACGTATCGACAATCATCTCCGTCTATTGCAACAACAGCAGGAAACACTTCAGGAACGCCAACGGTTATGGCAGCAGGTCGAGTCCGCGAACTAGGCGATCGTACGCGAACTAGGCGATCGTAACTAACAAGGAGCCGGCCACCACTATGGCCCCTGGCATACCCGACCGGCACGACATCCCTGGCTCCGCGCCTGGTGTCGAGGCATTGTGTTTCAAGCCGTGTATATCGATGCTTTCGACAATCAGTTTGGCACTTCGACCCCATCGCTATAGCACGAGGAGAGATGCGGGAGAGCGGACTGCCACAAAGGTTCGGTCGTAATGCCCCATGTCGTGACGGAATCAGGTAGAAATAGTTAAACCCTTCGCGCAATATGCAGGGTGCCACAGGATCACGGTTTACTGAACCAGGTCTGCCCGGATCCAGATACTTTGCTGGCTACGGCTTTTTGTCGAACTGCTGCTGCCGATGCTGTTTTGCGAACGTTTACTTTGCTCGGTGATGCCGCCGAGCGGTAACCATTCACCGATCCGTCCGGTGATGGTGGTTCTGGCGCTCTGGGTTTCGATGCTACCCGTGCTCGTTGTCGCGCGCGAATTCTTGAACGGGCTGATCTGCAGTGTGACCATGTCACCATGGATCCGCGGAAGTACGTAGAAGCCGGTCGTCACATCCTTGTATTCGGTGCCGCTGTCGCCGGATAAATAGGGAATTTGTTCTCCGGTCTCTATAAAGCCCTCGGTGCCTTCGCTGACCCGCAGTTGGTGTACCGGTTTGCTCGATTGACGCTGCTGAGTACTGGAAGCGTTGATGTCGCCACTGACCTTGCCGGAGTTGAAGCTGATGCCCCCGGCGTTTTTGTTTTTGCCACTGCCGATACCGATGCTGGCATCGCCGTTTTCGATTTGCAGGTTGCCGCCGACACTGCGTGTTTTCAAATCTCGTTCACTGCCCTGGAAAACGGACACCTGTAACATTTTGGCAGCGGTATCCAGGGCATCGATGATTTCCCTTACCTGTTCCAGGGATTGCGGGGAGGCACGCAGAAACAGATTGAAGCCCGAGCCGGTAACTACTTCGCCGGCACCCAGCATCGGTTTGACAATGGGTATTATTTCCTCGGCTGGGCGGTTATGCAGTTGTATGGTGGTGATCGATACTGCTTGAACAGCGCAGGTCAGCAATAGCAGAGCGAGCAACGTGCCAAGTCGTTTCATTCGCGATGCGGTCGGCTGAATATGGCTGTGGTCGATCTGTGATTCCGGGCTGGATGCTGCACTATTGGAAACCTCGTCTACTAACCGCATAAGTTTAGCTGAAAAAGCAACTGGCAGGCCAGCTACGGACGAGACGCCCGGTTTAAACATGGTATCCGCATAAATGGCTTAGTCGGTTGCAGCGATTTGATCGGAGCGATTGGTTAACAATTCAAGATCGATCGGTTTGCTCGCCTCGCCAAAATAAAGCGACAGGTGCGGAAAGGGAATTTCGATACCGTGTTCGTCAAAGGCAAGCTTGACCCGCCGCAGGAACTCGCGCCCCACTTCCCATTGGCGAATTGGCTTTGTCTTGAGTCGCCCCTTGATGACGATAGCGGAATCGGCAAATTTATCGACGCCGAATACATCGACATCCTCGAGCATCAGGTCACCATATTTTTCGTCTGCGCGCATGGACAGGCCAACCGCACGCATCACGTCGATGACCCGGTCGGTATTTTCCTTGTAGGCGACACCGATCTCGAAAACGTATGCGGACCACTCGTTGGTCAGGTTGCTCAGGGTACCGATGCTGCCATTTGCAAAAATATGGACTACACCAGACAGATCTCGAATCACAGTGGTGCGGAAGTTGATACTTTCGACAAGCCCGCCGGTACCATTGATAATAGCGACATCACCGACGCGTATCTGGTTTTCAAGAATGATGAAAAATCCGGAAATGAAATCACGCACCAGGTTCTGCGCACCAAAACCTACTGCCAGGCCGACGATACCGGCACTGGCGATAATGGGTCCGATTTCTATGCCGAACTCCATCAAAACCATCAGGCTGACGGTTAGCCACAACAGCAGCATCGTAGCCTGTCTCGTCAGGCGCACGATGGTCTCGATGCGTTTTTGGGATTCCGATGGGGGCTCTCCCGTCTGGGAGCTGTCTGCGGTTAGTTTTATTTCGAGGCGATGCAGGATTTTTTTCAGCACTTTGGTAGCAATCCAGGCAACCGCCAGTATTGCCAGAACCCGCAGTCCGGTTTTAACAACCACGTTCCAGTCGAAACTCGAAATTAAGTCCTGCAAAAACTCCACTGTGTACTCCACCTGCTTACATTACCCAGGGTATGCGACCGCGCATTCGATCAATGGGTGAGCTTACACGATTTTCGCCGCGGAATAACCGGGATAAACAGGATATACGGGGAGCGTTCACGGCGCCGACAACCCTGTCCATCTGTTGACTGACTTGCGATTTTTGCTGTTATATTTGTTAAACCAATAGTAAATTCGATGGCGCAACAGATTCCTGTGACTTATCGGCGACTGAACAATATGAAATTACACCTGAAACGACTGCATAAAATGTTACTACGCAGCATTCCTGTCGCGATCGCCTCGGTCGTTATGGTTTTAAACCCGTTACAATCTGCCGATCTGTTGGCCAGCAATATCGGTACGGACGTTTTAGACACGGTCGATGCGATCGCAAAACTACACCAATTATCCCCGATTTTCACCGACCCCAGTCGGCGCGAAGGAATGTCCCTGCAGCAGCGCAAGGCCACCGAAATAGAAGCCCGAAAACAATTGCAGCGGGTGCCGCTGGAACTGTTGATACCGCAGATCGAGAAGTATTCCGTCGCCACAGAGAGACAGATCAGGTCTTTCGAAAACCCGCGGGAATTTGTCATGCGCCTGTCAGACGTTGCCATGAACGGCATCATATCGCCACCCAGGCTCGAAGTACCAGCGCACGGGCCCGTAGCCTTCAAAGGCGATGCATCGCAGTCCAGTAAAATAAGAGTTTTTCGAGCGCCTACCCCGAGGATTTTTGCGGTTTTTGATTCCGTCGCATATCATGATACGAGGGTCCTGGTGAAATGGTATCAACCATCGAGTGGGCGAATCCTGCTGTTCAAGCAGTTCGAGATTTCCAATGCCAGCAGCAACTATGTCTGGATCGATAACAGCAAAGGCCATGTTGCTGGCGAGTACCGGGTTGAAATATACCGGGTTAATCAATCACTGCAGTTGTTGTCCAGTGGTAATTACCGAGTCGAGACCTGAGCGGCGCCCATTGCAGGCAACGGCGATGACCGCGGTAAAGCAGTGAACATGAGCGCGCGTCAGCTACCGGTTTTATACCTGATCGTCGCGTTAAAACTGATCACGATTATTGGCCAGTAAAGCCCCGGCGAGCAAAGCGCGATGAGTTGAGTGCTATGCCTCGTCCCTGATTACTCCGAGGGCCTTTGCGGATAGCGGCTTGACCAGGGCGCCGTATTCGAGCGCGACGTCGCTTGATGCGTTACCGTCAATGGCTCGCTTCTTCACCCCCTGTAGAATCGCCGCCATGCGAAAGAAACTGAACACCAGGTAGAAGGGCCAGTGGTCGATGCGCTCGAGTCCACATTGGGCGCAGTATTGCGCCACGTATTCCTGCTCCGAGGGGATGCCGAGCACGGCTCGATCGACTCCATTCAAACCCGACAGATGTTTGCCCGGATCCATGCGCAGTTGCATGCACTGGTAGGCGAGATCGGCGAGGGGATGCCCGAGCGTTGACAATTCCCAGTCCAGCAATGCAGTGATCCTGGATTCGCTGGCATTGAAGATCATGTTGTCGAGGCGATAGTCGCCGTGTACCAGCGCTACACGGCCATCGTCTGCAGGAAGGTTGGCGGGCAACCAGTCGATCACCGCATCCATCGCGGCGATCGATTCGGTTTGCGAGGCAATGTACTGTTGCGTCCAGCGGTTGATCTGACGGGCAAAATAATCGCCCGGCTTACCGTAATCGCTCAGACCAACGGTATCGATATCAACCTGATGTAGCGTGGCGAGCACCCGGCACATTTCCTGGTAGGTATCGCGTCGTTCGACTTTATTTAATTCTGGCAGGCTGGGATCCCAGTAAATTTGGCCCTCGATGTATGCCATCACGAAAAACACACTGCCAATGATCGATTCGTCATTGCACAGATGAAAAGTCTGTGGAACCGGCACCCCCGAGCTGGCCAGTGCCTGCATGACACGGTATTCGCGCTCCACCGCATGCGCCGATTTCAACAACTGACCGGGCGGTTTGCGGCGCAAAACATAGTCACCCGAATCGGCGGTCAACAGGTAGGTCGGGTTGGACTGGCCACCGGAGAATTTCTTCGAGATGACGGGCCCGACAAACCCCGTAATCGACTCCGCCAGGTAACTGCCCAGCGTGGCGTCATCGAGTTCGAGTCCATCCATTAGTCCGGGTCATCCGCGTAGCGTGAAATCACCTGTTTACCCAGTGCCATCAAATGTACCTGGTCGGGTCCATCCGCCAGTCGGCACCAGCGCGCATAGTTGAAGGCTTCCGCCATGAAGTAGTCGCTGGACAGGCCGCCGGCGCCGTGAATCTGCATGCAGCGATCAATGATCGTTTGCACCATCACAGGCACACTGGTCTTGCATGCTGCGATCATATCGCGCGCCGCCTGTGCACCGACCTCATCCATTTTTCGACAGGTTTTAAGTACCAGTAAACGCGCCATTTCAATTTCGGCGAAAGAGCGCGCGATGTCTTCGCGCACTGACTGGTGTTGGCTCAGCTTGCGACCGAAGGTTGAGCGTTCTTCTGCGCGTTGACAGGCCAATTCGAGGGAGCGTTGCGCGGCACCGACCAGGCGCATGCAATGATGCATACGTCCCGGACCGAGGCGACCCTGTGCGATTTCGAATCCGCGGCCCGCGCCCAGCAGGACATGATCCAGCGGCACACGCACATTATCGAATAAAACCTCTGCATGGCCGAGCGGCGCATCGTCGTAACCCAGCGTGGTCAAAGGTCTAACCAGGGTCAGGCCAGGAGTATCGGCAGGCACCAGTACCTGCGTTTGCTGTTTATGTCGATCGGCATTGTCGGGGTCCGACTTCCCCATGACGATAAAGATTCGAGTGCTGGAATTCATCGCACCGGTGATGAACCACTTGCGCCCGTTCAATACCCACTGCTCAGCGTCGCGTTCGATGCGCAGCTCGATGTTGGTGGCATCGCTGGAGGCGACCTGCGGTTCGGTCATCGCATAGCTGGAACGAATCTCGCCGTCCAGTAAAGGCTTTAGCCATTGATCCTGCTGCGCCGTGCTGGCGTATTTCATCAGCACTTCCATGTTGCCGGAATCGGGAGCGTTGCAGTTAAACACTTCGGCAGACCACAGCACCCGTCCCATCATTTCCGCAAGCGGCGCATAGTCGAAATTGCTGAGCCCTGCGACCGGGCTGAATTCGACAAACTGTGGTGGCACAAACAAATTCCACAGACCCTCGGCCCGCGCCAGTTGCTTGAGCTCCTCGACCAGTGGCAGCGGCGCAAAACGAGGGCTGGCCGCTTCCCGTTGTTGCGCGTACAGCCCTTCATGCGGATAAATGTGCCGCCCCATGAACTGCGCCAGCCGGACCTTCAGGTCATTCGACTTTTCGCTGTGTTCAATCATCTGCTAACCGGGACATTGTTGAAATACGCATTCGATGAAAGGAGACAGTTTACTGATATTCACGGCAGGAATTAAGCAAACTATCCCGATTTTTACGATTCGTGGCAGGCGCGATGCGAAAACGGATTCTCGCTGCTGATTTCTAAAGTTGAAATCAAGCGGAGCAAAAGGAAGGCCAAGGACAGTCCACGTCGACCAATTCGACGTATCAACCCTACCCTGATGTCATCGCCACTGAGCGCCATCACTTCGGCCGTGGTGGCATCCTTCGAGGCGTCGTCGGCAAAGATAATTTCCCAATCCTGGCCAGCTAGCGCAGCCGCAACGGCTTCATAAACAGGCCTGACATTGTCCTGCTCATTAAATGCAGGAATTACAATAGAAAGCTTGGGCATTTCGCAGGCGTATACGAGATCAGGACTGCTGTTTCGGGCAATGTACGAGGAGTATAGAAGCGATGATAGTAATCTCCCCGTTATCCCTGTCTAGTTACCGGGCGCAACGGGGGCGGCAAAGTCGACAGTGGCTGGCAAACAATCCTCGCAGATTTGCTCTAGGCCACGCTGGGGGCGCGTATTTTGTGCGCGGGGGGTGAAACGGCATGACTGTCACCTGCCAGGCGCCCACGGCGAGACCCAGGGAGATATGCCGAAGCAGGTACTTTCCCTCCAAATCCAGGTCCCATGCTAGCGCGGCATAATCGAGTCGAATTTCATTTCAGATCAGCAGCGGGAGTTTGTGCTGCTGACGAATTCAGTAATCTGTAATCCTGCCTCGCTAGCGGCGCCCGGGATGCCCTGTAGTCGGGTACCTGCGGTGCCGGCCAGCGCGCTGATCATATCGATGCCGCGGATGCCCGGTATTGTCAGCTACCCCGGCAAAGCCGTTTTATCGTGGCCAGATGCTCGCCCTCAGACTGGGTGGCGACCAGTGACAGCGTTGCGGCAAGATTGGTAAGCGCCGGACGCTCGACAACGTAGTCTACCAGGCCCCAGTTCAAGGCTCGCTCGCCGTGAATCCGTTGGCCCCCGAGTAACAGTGCCGAACTGCGACCCGGTCCAATCAACGCTCGCAATCGGTCCATGTCCTGGGCGCCCGGTAAGGTTCCGTTCTGCAAAACCGGGTATGAAAAACGAGCCTGTGGGACGCTGACCCGAATATCACAACCCAGCATCAGTGTCATTGCGCGACCGATACAGTGGCCGTTAATCAGGGCAATGGTCAACAGGGGTAGTGTGTTTAGCGCTTCGCCGACTTCGTCCCACAGCACATTCTGTATATGAGCCCGTCGCGTCGATTCGTCGACCTCGGAGCCGGAGCAAAAGACACGTTCGCCAGCTCCGGTCAGGATCAATGCCCTCAGTTCTCGCTCCTGTAGCGCCGCGGCGAAAATTGCTTTCAGTATCTGCAGCATTTCGATGTTGAGCATATTGGCCTTGTCCGGGCGATTCAGCGTCAGAGTCCAGACTTTTTCCTGCTTATTGCAGATGATCGGATCCGCACTCATGGCATTTCCCGAATAGCTTTCGATGCAGACAAAACCGAGGCTGGACAGGGGCACAGTCCCGACATGTGAAATCTCCTCATTAGGCTGGCGGCAAACTAGACACGGTTGTGAATGTTGGCGGCTACCAGCGTTGTTGCTGATTGACAGAAAGATCGCTGTCTTCACCTACCAATAGTAGAACATGTCTGTGCTTGCGTTAAAGATTTACCAGCGAAATTGTAGCTGGCGAAGGGGTATCCAGTGTCTCCGGTATCCTGAAGTCCAGAAATCAGGCCTGATACCGCAGTATTGCCCACGGCATTACAGTCTTCGTGTGTCCGCGCCGTGTCTTCATCATTCATGGGCTCGACTGCGAGGAGGCGCAGATAGATCAGCAGAAACAAGGCAACGAATTGGCGTATGCTACTGCCGCTTTATTCCAGCCGTCCAAATCCATAATCCTGTTTACGACTGGTTTAGATACTCCGCGACGCTCGCTGCAAGCTGTTGCTTGCGCTCGGGACTGCTGAAACTTGCTTCGATCGCATTTACGCTGAACTGGGCGATTTCTTCACGACTCATCGCCTGCGCCGCGGCCAGGGCGAGAAAATTAGCGTTCATGTAGCCGCCGAAGTAGGCCGGGTCGTCCGAGTTAAGCGTAACGCAAAGGCCCTGGCGTAATAACTCGACCACATTGTGTTGACGCATGTTTGCGAACACGCGCAATTTGATATTCGATAGCGGGCAAACGGTCAGCGGCAGGCGCGTGGCGATCAGTCGTTGCACCAGTTCAGGGTCCTCGACGCAGCGTACGCCGTGATCGATGCGCGACACACCCAGCAGCTCGATAGCATCGTGAATATAGCTCGCCGGACCTTCCTCGCCGGCATGGGCGACAGTAAGGAATCCAGCGCGGCGCGCAGCCGCGAACACGCGGGCAAACTTTTGTGGCGGGTTACCCACCTCGGCCGAATCAAGACCCACTGCAATGATCTTGTCGCGATGGGGCAGTGCTTGTTGCAGTGTCGCCAGTGCCGATTCCTCGTCCAGGTGGCGCAGAAAACACAGGATCAGTTCACTGCTGATACCGAGTTCCTTGCGGCCCTGTTCGAGTGCACGGTGCAGGCCGGCGACGACGGTATCGAAGGCAATGCCACGATCGGTATGGGTTTGCGCGTCGAAAAATATCTCGGTGTGCAGGACCCGGTCCTGCTGGCAGCGCAGCAGGTAAGCCCAGCAGAGGTCATAGAAGTCCTGTTCTTCGATCAGGACATTGGCACCCTGGTAGTAAATGTCGAGGAAGGATTGCAGGTTATCGAATTCGTAAGCGGTCCGAACTTCTGCCGCTGAGCTGAAGGGAATCTCAACCTGGTTACGCCGCGCCAGCGCGAACATCAGCTCGGGTTCAAGGCTGCCCTCGATATGCAGATGCAGCTCAATCTTGGGCAGTGCGCGTATGAAGTCGTCCATGGGCGCATATCTTCGCACAAAACTGGCGCTCGAGTAATAACCCGCGCAGTGGCGGAACTACAACGGGGAAATGGAGCGGGGTACGAGATTCGAACTCGCGACATTCAGCTTGGGAAGCTGACGCTCTACCAACTGAGCTAACCCCGCCTGGGGCTTTCAACAGTTGGTAGCTTACCTCAGGCAAGCGGAAATAGGTAAGCTTCTCGTTATTCCTGAGATAGTGTAATGCTTGCGCCTGTTGGCTCGGGCCCCGCCTGTTTACCATGCTTTCAGCCAGTATTTTTAGTACGCGGGTAGCGGTCAGGGAAAAAGCGCCGGCCAAACATGGATTGACATCGCTTGTGAAAAAACATCAACTTGAACGGATAGATTGCCGGGAAGGAGGGAAAGTGCCTCGCTACAGGATTATTTACCCGTTGTTCCTAGTCACCGTTTTGCTGTGTGGATGCGCGACTCGATCTGCGATGCTGCCGGCGCGCGAGCAGGTCGGCGAATCTGCGACACCGGTGATGATCGCGCTGGAGAGTTATCGCAGTGATGCGAAATTTTTTATCAAGTATCGATTCGGGGAGCAAATTCTTTATGCGGGCGGGGACTGGCAGGACAGACTGGAACTGAGCACAGCGCCGGTATCGGCAGACTATGCCGCCCCGAGCATGGTGCCCATGCAATTCCACCAGCAAGAGCGCTGGGATGCATTACCGAATGACGCGACCTCTATCCCGATACTGGGTGTAGAACAGTGGCAGTTGTTGCGCGATGGCATGCTGCGCGCCGTAGTCCCTGCTAACGGCAAGGGCCTGGTGGTCGATTTCGAGTTCATGCAGTACTTCCTCTACTATGATCAGGACGGGCAGTTTCGCGCGATGCGCCTGCTGGATAAACCAGCCGCCTACTCGGTGCAGGAGCGGCTGGACTTCGTCGAGTTTATGCGCAGTGGTCGCCCTGTTCTGGATTCATTTCTACGCGAGCGCGGTATCAGCCAGACCGAGTTTATCTTCAATACCGGGGATACCGGTTTGTACTCGCTGCCTTTCCTGTACGTCGATACCGAGCGCCACCTGTTGGCGTTCATCCGCAATATACCGCTGCGACCGGTGACCACTACCACGGTGGCAGGTATGAAAGGTGGCCAGGCCTTTGGTCACCTGATGTACAGTCATTTGCTGAACCTGGTGCAACGCCCGGTTTCATCACTCTACCGCCTGTTCTTCGTGGTGACCGACACGGCCGTATCGACCGCGAGTTTCGACTGGACCGCGGCGCTGAACGATAAACCGGTGCCGGCGCTCAGTGATGCGGCACCGATGGACCTGCAGCAGTGGGAAATCGATCTGGATAAGATATCGGGCCGTCCGTTATCCTCCGGCAGCGTGGATGTGCTGGTTGACGGCAGTGCATTCTTTACGCGTTTGATCGACACGGTCAGTAGTGCCAGGCAGTCGGTGCATTTGCAGACTTACATCTTCGATAACGACGACTTTGCACTGGAAATAGCTGATTTGTTGAAGCGCCGCTCCGCCGAGGGCGTGGAGGTAAAGATATTGCTCGACGGCCTGGGAACCATTTCGGGGACCATGTCGAATTCACCGTCATTGCCTGCCGAGTACCTGCCGCCCGCATCGGTACGGCTTTATCTGGAGTCAGGCTCACGGGTGAATGTGCGCCAGAAGGCTAACCCCTGGCTCACCGGTGACCATGTGAAATCAACGCTTATCGATCGCGACATCGCCTTTGTTGGGGGTATGAATATCGGGCGCGAATATCGTTACGACTGGCATGACCTGATGATGGAAATACGCGGGCCGATGGTCGATATTATCGATCGCGAATTCAACCTGGCCTGGGGACATGCCGGCCCACTGGGTGACCTTGGCTATCTCTTCGCGCAGGCCAGTCCCGGGAAAGATCCGGTCGATACAGACGGTTACCCGTTACGCCTGTTGCTCACCGGTCCGGGGAATTACGAGATTTATACCGCGCAGCTCGAGGCGATTCGGCGCGCGCAGCGATATATCTATATTCAGAACGCCTACTTCACCGATGACAGTTTGCTACGTGAACTGGTGATGGCGCGGCGTCGCGGCGTCGATGTGCGTGTTGTGATCCCCATGGAAACGGACCATGGCCCGATCAATCGCAGCAATGTTCTGGCCGTTAACCTGATGTTGAAACACGGCATCCGGGTGTTCTTATACCCGGGATTCTCCCACGTAAAGGCCGCAATTTACGATGGCTGGGTCTGCATCGGATCGGCAAACTTCGATCGCCTCAGCCTGCGCATCAACCGCGAACTGAACATTGCCAGTTCGGCCCCGGAGGTTGCCGGGCAATTGCTGGAGCGATTGTTTGAGCCGGATTTTAGTATTTCTCCGGAATTAACTGAGCCGATCCCGGAGCGTTGGGTTGATCACCTGGTGGAAATTATCGGTGATTACGTGTACTGATGCAGTCCAGGCTTACTGTTTTTCCAGGGCCGCCCTGAAGTCACCGTATCCGGATTCACCCCAGTCGCCCTGGCAGCGGGCGGTACGCTGCAGCAACCAGCCTTCGGCATCTGCGTGACTCAGCAGGTCGACACCGAAATCCTGCGTCAATAGCGCCGACGAGTCGGCCGGGAACGGCCTGGCGAACATGCTGGCCGCCATCGCCAGGCCCGCGCTTGGGCGCGGATGGCCGTCGGGGCGATAATAGTGGCTGGATTTGACCGGGGTGAGCACACCTTCGAGCGTCATCGCATTGGGGTAGGCGAAGTCAAAGTAGTGGATCCGCGCGTCGCAGCTGCGCTGTTTGTGGCGTAGAAATTCGAGCGCCGCCAGCTCGTTGCTGGCGCCAGGGTCGCAGGATTGCTTACGCGTGTGGGTCGGCGTGAAGTAGGCGTAGATATCTACTTTTTTGCCACAGAAGCCATCGATTATGATTTCGAGTTCCGGCTGTTCGATCTGCATCGTACTGTCTTCCACTTCCGTATCCGCCGGTGCCGAGTCACTGGCCTGGCCTGGTTGCGGGAAAATGCGCCTGGCGGTCGGCGTCATGTTGCGTCGCGTCAGGTCGGCCTGTTCATAGGAATCCAGGTAGTCGGGTTTGCTAACGCCACGATCACGCGCCAGGATGGTGGAGATCAGCTTGACGTTGGCGCCCACCGCCCAGCCGCCCAGCGCCAGCGAGTACGCGCGGCGCAAGCCGACGAAACGATTGGGCTGGTGGTCGGCGTCGACGTCGAGTATCGATTCGTCGAAGCCATAGCGAAAGCGCGCGCGGTTTTTCTCGCGATAAAAAGTATTGAGATTGATGATGGCCGCCTGCAAATTCGGATTATCGAGCGCGGAGTCGGCAAAACGGCGTGTCTCGTAAGCGGTGCCACCGGACACGCCGTGATTGAATAGCTTGCGCCCAAGCAGCCGGCTGGTGTCAAGTGGATCAAAGGCGTCGCGCGCCCAGGACGCGCCGAACACCGCGATTTCAGGTTTGATCTCGTCATACAGAATCGGCTTATAGATCCGGCCCCAGCCCGATAGCAATTGTACGATCGCCTGGTTGTTATCCGCTAGCATGTAGCGATAGGCAACCAGGTTGACGGTAGCGACAACAAACGCGATCAACAGCACGAAGCTGCTGAAAACCCACAGAAATCGTTGAGCGAGGCGATTTTTCTCACGATCCTGCACAGGCGGGTTCAACTTGTCATCGTGGGCAGGGCTATTCATGCCAGATCAAAACTGGAAGTAAATGAAGGGGCTTAAATTCGACAGCGCGAACCACGCGACGACAAAAACCCCGGCGGTTGTGAACGCCCAGCCCGTGCTCAATTTGAAGCGCAGCCAGGCAGGTCGCAATGGCGAAACCTCATCGTCGCGGTATTCTTCGACGTGTAGCGCGGCTTTGGTCGCCTGGAACAATTCCATGGTGTTCGGCATCAGCCAGACGATAAACAGGTAGATCGGAAACATCGGCACGATGCCACGTGTCAGATGCGCGACTTCATGCCACCCGGAAAAACCAAGCATGGCGCCTGCCAGACGCAGCGCGGCATCAAGATCAGGGGCGCGGAAGAATACCCAGGCGAAACTCACCGCGAGGAAAGTCACTACCACCGACAGTGCATGCACAATCCAGCCAGGCCAGCGTGGGCCGGTTTTCGATTTTACCGGCGCCGGACGCAGGCGCTTGATGAGTGCGTGCCACAGGTGGTTCACTGCCAGGTAACTGCCGTGCAATATACCCCAGATAACGAAGGTCCAGCCTGCGCCATGCCACAGACCTCCGAGTGCCATGGTCACCATAAGTGCCGCCACGGTGCGCATCAGGCCGTGATGGCTGCCACCCAGCGGAATGAACAGATAATCGCGCAGGAAACGCGACAGCGAGATGTGCCAGCGGCGCCAGAAGTCGCGAATGCTGTGGGCCTTGTAGGGCGAAAAGAAGTTCACCGGCAGGCGCAGACCGAACATGAAGCCGAGGCCGATAGCCATGTCCGAGTAGGCTGAAAAATCGAAGTAGACCTGGAAGCCGTAGCCGATACCGGCCACCCAGCCATCGACAAAACCGACCGCACCACCGTCGGCCGCGGCATTGTAAACCAGGTCGAGGTAGGGCACGAAGGGATCGATGATGGCCGTCTTCTTGAACAGCCCGAAGGCGAATAGCGCGATGCCGATAGCGACATAGTCGGCACGCAGGCGCCAGTCACGTCGCGCCGCCAGCTGCGGCAGCATGTCGTGCTGGCGTACGATGGGGCCGGCGATGAGTTGTGGGAAAAAGGCGATAAACAGGACGTGGTCCCAGAAGCGCAACTGCCGTACCCATCCCTTGTGCGCATCGACCAGCAGGCTGATCTGCTGAAAGGTGAAAAACGAGATGCCGATGGGCAGTATGATCTCCGGAATGTCGAAACCGGTTTGCAACGTCCAGTTAAGCGATTCGACCAGAAAGGCGGCGTACTTGTAAAACCCGATCAGCGCGAGGTTCAGCGCGATACCGAAGGAGGTGAGTGCGAGGCGTATGTGCCGTTCGGGTCCGGCCAGCACGGCACGCGCGATGACATGATTGAACAGGATCGAAGCGATCAGCAGCAGCAGGTAGGCCGGGATCCAGAAACCATAAAAGACAAAAGAGGCCGTAATCAGTATCGCTTTACCCCAGCGCTCGTCATGGCGACCGGCGAGCCAGTAAGCCAGCAACAGGATCAGTAAAAAAGCGAGAAAGGAATGCGATGCGAAAACCATGGGATGCCTGATCGGCTTAACCTGTCCTTACCCGTCTGCAATCACGAGGGCCGCCGGCTGCAGCGCCATTACCGGGGCCTGTATTGAATTGCAGAGATCGGGCCTGGAATTGCCTGTTTAGCCTCCTGTAGTTACTTACGGTGATGCGCTGTGCCCGGCACACTTGCAGCGGCGACAGCATATGATAGCAGGCAGGTATAAAACAAGCGCTGATTGGGAGACGGGTGATTGCAGCAGCCGGGCCTGGTTGCTATCGCCCCGATTGCGATCTGACGATGCTAACAGCGACCTCGCGGTGTGCGCAGCAGCGGTTGACAGGCATTGCCTGGAAATGAACAATCGTGCAAAGCGCGGGCAGGTGCCATTATACCCGCTTCAATATGGCAGACCGCCGATGCCGCGTCCGGGATGCCGGGTGTGCTGCCGAAATCACCATTAGTGAGCGCGATTCACCGCTCATTCAACCGAGGGACATGTAATGATGCTGGACACATTTGACGCCGAGCGCCTGCAAAATTTGCAGCCGGACGAATTATCCGATTCGCTGGAGCGAGGCTCGGTGGTATTTTTCCCGGAAAGTCCGGTGGCCCTGCCCGCGGCCGAGGACCTGGATTTTTTCCGCCAGGAATTGCCGCAGCGGCTCAAGCTGAAGAACATCAGCTTTCACCCCGAAGATGGCAAGACGCGCGGCCTGGATAGCGACGACGCCGAGATGGTCGAGCGTGTCAACCGCGTGCTGCAAACTGTCAGCGACGACATTGCTGCCTTCCTTGGTAAAACCGCGCCGCGTCTTACCGATAACTGGACGGTGGGTACCTGTAGTTTTCGGCCGCTACAGGAACAGGGGCGCGACCTGTCGGCGCATGCCAGCAATGAGTTGATTCACATCGACGCGGGCGCCTACGGTGCTACCCATGGCGACCGCATCCTGCGCTTTTTCATCAACGTCAACCCGGCCGAAGATCGTGTCTGGGCGACCAAGGGCAGTTTTCCGGAGCTGTTTGCCGAGCATGGCGAACGTGCCCAGCTGGGTTACCGCAACGCGGGCCCCGGATACCTGTCTAAGGGGCCGCTTGATCATTTTCGCAGTGGCTTGATCGGCCTTGCCGCGCATGGCATTCCAGTGCTGAGGGTTCTGGATTCTTCGCCCTATGACCGCGCGATGCGCAAATTCCACAATTACATGAAGGACACGCCGTCCTTTCAGCAGCAACAGCAGGGGCACCAGGAATTTCGCTTTCCCCCATTCTCGGCCTGGATGGTTTACACCGACATGGTCAGCCATGCCTGCCTGTCGGGGCAGCACGCCTTTGTCCACACCAGCCTGGTCAGGCTGGAAAACTGTCATCTGCCGGAAATGGCGCCGATCAATATTTTACGCGCCGCCGCGATTGCCGATTAGGGTCGCGGGTTTCGCCAACCACGAGCGGCAAAGGTCAGCGCCAGGCGCGTCTGGACAAAGAAGAGACAGGTTGGGCCTGGACCGGCGACCTACTGAAATTTGTGTTCATCGGTGAAGCCATCAGATTACCGTGAGGCAATATCTCTATCTTCCCTGTGGTGAGCGCTCTGGCGCCTTGAGCGGAACTTTGGAAGATAAACCTGAGGGGTGATCTTCGGCCACTTGCTGACATTTATCGCCCGACCGATTTTACTTTTTGGCTTTCGATTCAATTGATACCTTGATCATTTCAGAATTTGATTTTGCGCCTGATCGATAGCAAAAAGTAATGTGCTTTTAGTCACAGGTACCGGATACCAGACCCTTTGGCATCGATAAGTAAAACGTTTTTTATATTAGTAGCTAAATGCAACTAAAATCCTATCATCTGTCAATCTTTGCAAATAACAACATAAATTGGGGGAGCAGAAAATGAATTCGATGGCAAAAGGACTACTGTTGATATTCGGGCTAACAAGCTCAATTGCTGGCGCTGATATATTCGGTGAAGCCGATGATACCTACCTTGGCGTCCAAATGACGATGTCGCTCGATTCTAAATACAGAGGCATATTTTCAGGCCGCAATCGATTTGATTACCTGTTGATCGAACAGAATGATGGCATCAAAGACGGCATAGCCCTTACTCAGGATGGCAACGGAAATCAAATCCTTAATTATCTGACACCGTCTGATACATTCGATATTATCAATAACAGCTTTGCGGAATATGCTGTGCCAGTTTTAAGACTCGACGGATCCGCTAGTACCAATACCAGTACGAATAATTCGACAAATTATGCTGGAGCCGGATTCGTGGCGCTCTTAGTCGTCGGGATAATAGCCAAAAGCGATCTAAAAAAAGACTGGAAAGCAGTAGAATGAGTTCTGGTTTTTCTTAAGATTATGTTTCTCTTTCCAAAAATCGCTTGCTAAGGAACTGGATTACACCATTCTACGGAGGGGTCTGATGAGTGGCCACTTTGGGTGATCGCAGTCATTCGTCGAGTATGGCCACAGTGCCATACAATTGCCGGAAGCGGGCCTGGTCAGGCTATGCCACTTCTGCAAGGGCGATCGCTCGCGGGATATCACGGGGCCAGAGGCCGACAGCGCGCTGCTTAGGTCAGGGTTTCAACGCTTGCTCGAGACGATCGAGGACATCCTCCACTTCTACCAGGTCCATCACGCCTTCCTGTTCGATGCGCGTACCCCAGCGTAATTGTTCGGGCGTCGTGTTTCGATAGCGCTGTGCGGCCTCGGCAAACTTGTCGACGCAAAGGTCGAGTGAGTTATAAGGGCCGCTGCGCTTCGACCAGGTGCAGGCATGTAGCCCGATAACCGGAGTTCCCAAAGCATTGGCGAGGTGAGTCGGACCCGAATCGGGGGTTAACACCACATCCGCGCGGTGCAGCAGCGCGACCAGTTGCGGCAGGGTGTCCCTGCCGATCAGGTTGATCAGGGGTCTGTCTGCCGCCGCCTCGATCGCCGTACCCATCGACGCTTCCAGCGTGGACGGACCACCGGACAGCACTACGGTCAGGCCATGGCGCTCGATCGCGTAATCGGCGACCGCGGCGTAGCGCTCGGCACGCCAGTTGCGATGCACGTGGCTGGAACAGGGCGATATCAGCAAGACCCGGGCAACGCTCGGTATCAGACTGTCGACAAAGTTGATCGCCTCCCCGCTGACCGGGAAATTCCATTCGGGTTCCGACGCCTCGAGACCGATGCAGCGCGCGAAAGACAAATGACCCTGTACCTGGTGTTCGAAACGGGTTTGCGGAATCGAATGGGTCATGAAAAAGCGATGAAAATCACGCGCGCGCAAGCGATCCCAGCCTAACTTGATATCAGCTTTTACAACGGCGCCGGTAAAGTTTGCACGTGCCGAGGTTTGCATCTGCAACATGATGTCGAAGCGTTGCCCGGCCAGCCGGCGCCACAGTCGGTAGTACCCACCCCAGCCGCTTTTTTTATCGACGACGATGAAATTGATACCCTCCAGCGCCGCCAGCAACTTGTGCTCCAGGGTCGCGCAAATCCAGGTGATGCGCGTTTGCGGCCAGTGTTGCTGAATCGCGCGCACCACCGGCACGGCATGGGTAACATCGCCGAGTGCAGACAGCCGAACAATACAGATGTTCTCGGGCGCTGAAGTCAGTGGCAGCATCACGGTTATACAAGCCCTGTGCAGGAGAAAAGGCGTTAGTGTACGTTATCGTCGGCGGATCACAATCCGCGGGCTAAGGCCGAGCGCTTGCAGTGCGGGAACCAGGCGGGATATAAAAATCCGGTTGGCGCGCGTCGTCGATTAATTTCTGTTAATTTAGCCCCCATGAATCGTAAACAAGCTCAAGGTTTTGATTACATCATCATCGGCTCGGGTTCCGCGGGCGGTTTGCTCACTTTTCGTCTATCGCAGAATCCCGAGCTTCGCATTTTGTTGCTGGAAGCCGGCAGCGGCGATCATCACTGGTCGATTCGCATGCCTGCGGCAACGCGCAACAACTACAGCGGCGGGCCGCGTAACTGGTGCTTCGAGACCGAACCTGAGCCCTGCATGAATAATCGACGGCTGTTTCAGCCGCGCGGCAAGGTGATTGGTGGCTCTTCCTCGATCAACGGCATGGTCTACGTGCGCGGTCATCGACGCGATTTCGACGGTTGGGCAGAAAATGGTGCCGATGGCTGGGGCTACGAGGATGTATTGCCTTATTTTCAGCGCATGGAGACCTGCCGAGCCGGGGCTGACGATTATCGTGGTGGCGCTGGACCGATTGTGGTGGAGCGACTCACCAGGCACCATCCGATCGAGAATGCCTTCCTTGAAGCCGCCGCACAGGCGGGCTTTGCCCGCAGCCATGACTACAATGGCGCCGATCAGGAGGGTGTCACCTCTTTTGATGTCAACATCGATCACGGGTATCGGTCGGCGACGGCCGCCACCTGTGTTGTGCCAGCGAGTCAACGCGACAATGTCACGCTGCGTTGCAATGCCCGGGTTTTGCGCGTTTTAATCGACAATGGGCGCGCCATCGGTGTCGAATATCTTCGTGATGGCAAGCGTGAAACGGCACTCGCCCACGGCGAGGTAATCGTCAGTGCAGGTGCGTTTCAATCGCCACAAATTTTAATGTTGTCGGGTATCGGTCCAGCCGACGAATTGCAGCAACATGGCATCGAGGTTCAGCAGGATCTGCCCGGAGTTGGACAGAACCTGCACGATCACCTCGAGGTGCATGTCAAACATCGCTGCGCAGGCGGCCTGTCGAAGAACCATATGCTGCGCCCGCATCGCATGCTGCTCGCCGGAATCCAGTGGTTCCTTTGCCAAAGCGGTCCTGCGGCAACCACGCATAGCCGTGTCGGTGGTTTTCTACGCAGCGATGACGAAGTTGATTATCCGAACATGCAATACCATTTCTGGCCCTACTTCCTGGAAGGCTGGTCGCCACCACCGGACAAGGATGGCTATTGTTTCGATGTGGGTCCGGTGCTTACGCAGAGCCGAGGCTGGGTGAAGCTCGCCGGTGCCGATCCCCTGTTGCCGCCGCGCATTCTATTGAATGGATTATCGACCGAGCGCGATCGGGTCGAATTTAGGCGCTGCATCGAAATAACACGCACCATAGCTGCACAGAAAGCCTTTGATTTCTGTCGTGGCCCTGAGGTGTCGCCGGGGCCGGATGTGGTCAGCGATGCCGATATCGATGCCTATGTCCGCGCCAATGCCAATAGTGCCTACCACCCCTGTGGTAGCTGCAAAATCGGTCGCGATGCGCTGGCCGTGGTGGATTCCGAGTTGCGGGTGCATGGCATCGAGCGCTTGCGCATAGCCGATGCGTCGGTGATGCCGACCATCACCAATGGCAATATCAACGCGCCCAGCATGATGATCGGTGAGCGCGCAGCCGACCTGATCAGCGCCGTGAACCGGCATTGAAAATAATGCGCCTGGCCCAACATACTGTCGCTGGGCCGCGTTTCAGGCGAGAGCGATGAGTAAATCAACAGAAGAAGTCACGACACCGGGCTTGCGAGTGCTAATTCGCCGCCGCATTGAAGCTCCGAGAGTACAGTATTCCATCATGCTCCTGATCGTAATCAATGCGGTCATTCTCGGCCTCGAGACCGTGCCGGTCGCGATGCAGAATTACGGTTCGATTCTGCTCGCTATTGATCACTTCATCCTGGGCGTTTTTGTCGTCGAAATCCTGTTGCGCATTTATGCGCACCGGTTAGCTTTCTTCCGCGACCCCTGGAGCCTGTTTGATTTTGTCGTGGTGGCAATAGCGCTGGTGCCTGCGAGCGGACCGCTTGCGGTGTTGCGGGCACTGCGCATACTGCGCGTATTGCGTCTGCTGACCCTGGTGCCATCGATGCGTCGTGTAGTCGGCGCACTGCTCGGCTCGATACCGGGACTGAGTTCAATTGCGCTGGTGTTATTGTTGATTTACTACGTGTTTGCAGTGATCGCCACCAAACTGTTCGCTGAGCATTTCCCGCAGTGGTTCGGCAGTATCGGCGAGTCGCTGTACTCGCTGTTCCAGATCATGACCCTGGAAAGCTGGTCGATGGGTATCGTGCGCCCAGTGATGGTGGAATATCCCTATGCCTGGATTTTCTTTATTGTCTTCATCCTCATCGCAACCTTCACCATGCTCAATCTATTCATAGCGATAATCGTCAACGCAATGCAAAGCTTTACTGAACAGGAGAATCGCGAACGAAAGGTTGCGCTCGATGAAACCCGTGATCACATCGAAGCCGATCTGCATCACGAACTGGCCGAATTGCGCAGCGAAATTGCCGAACTGCGCCGGCTACTGAAGTCCAATCCCGGGATAAGCGGGCTAAAAGCGCGCTAGCGATGATCAGGCAGGACTACCCTGCCAGGCCGAGCGCGCGACCCGCTGGAAATTCTCGCCGAGAAATCCGCGTATCGCAGTATCATCGAAGCCCGCGTCGGCGAGTGCCGCTATCAGCCCGGGTAGTTGTGCCGGTCCGGCATGCTTGATGCCGTGCGTATCGTATTGTTGACCGGTCGGCCAGTAATCGGGGCGACTGCGCAGGATCACACCGATGTCGACGTCGACCTCGGGCGAGTAGTCGAAACCGATGCCGATGTGCTCACTGCCGACCAGCTTAGCGACATAGCGCAGGTGGCGTAGCATGGTAGCGATACTGACATCGTTATCACCGAGAAAGATACCCATACCGTTCAAACCGATGACGCCGCCAGTTGCCGCGCAGGCGCGAATCTGCTGATCGCTGATATTGCGCTGGTGATCCCATACGGCGCGCGGATTCGAATGCGTGAACACGACCGGTTTGTCCGATTCATGCATGATGTCGAGGGTGGTTTGATGCCCCGCATGTGAGCAGTCGACGATCATGCCGACCCGATTCATCTCGCGCACCACCTGCCTGCCGAAATCGGTCAGCCCGCTATCGTCGTCATGGCAGCCGCCGGCGGCGGTGTTGTTGAGGTTGTAGGCAAACAGCATTTGCCTGACGCCGAGCGCATGGTATACGCCGACCATGTTGATATCGCCGTTGAGCGCATTCATCCCCTCGATGTCGAAACTGAGTGCGAATTTGTCGTCGCGGCGCGCGCCTTCGATATCACGACTGTCATTCACCAGCACGAAACGATCGCCGTTATCCAGCACCCAGCGCCGATAGGCAGCGAGCGTGGACAGCGTCTCCTGCCAGTCCATGACGTCGAACCCGACGTTGAGGCTTAAGTAACTGACACCGGCGACCCGCCATTCATCGAGCAGATTGAGATCGACCTGTGGGTTTGGGAAAACTCCGGCATGCGCATCCCAGACCAGTGCCTGGCGATAGACCTGTTGCAGATGGATGCTCATGTTGCTCACCTTATAGAAAAAGCTGACCGGCAAATACGCGAGTTGCAATGCCGCCGACCTGCAGTCGCGCAATGGCGCCGAGATTGTCCAGGGTACCGAGCGATTTTATCGAACTCGGTCGACCGAGTTCGATTCCCTGCTCGGCCTCGACCGTGAACCCTGTGCCATCGATAGTGATCCTGGAATGTCGCAGCAGATAGCTGGTTAGCGCGGCGTTGGTAGTACCCGCCGCAGCGGACTCGCTAACCCCGACTGCGGGGCAGAAATCGCGCACGTGCAGTTGCCTGGATGGATCCTCGGTGTCCAGGCAAAAAACGGCGATCGTCTCGAGGCCATGTGCGTGGCAAAACTGCACCATGCCACTGAAGTCGGGGCGGATCGCGCGCATCTGCGGTAAGCCCACGAGCGGCACCACCAGGTGGATGAAATCACCACGCGCGGTTTCCAGCGGTAGATCCGTCGATAATGCATCGGCGTCCAGACCAAGCAAGCCCAGCAGTTCACCGCTATGCGGTGGCGCAGCCTCGAAGCGCGGTGGCGTAATATCGAGCATCACCTGGAAGCGCCCGTTGGCGGTTTTACTCAACGAAACATGCGCCGTCGATCTGCGCAGGCGCAGTTCGACGTCACGGTCGGCTGATATCAGTCCCGATTCGAGCATGTGCGTCAGCAGGCACACGGTACCGTGGCCACACATCGGTAATTCCATCACCGTGGACATGAATTGCAGGCTGATCCAGTCAGCGCCATAAGCGTCGACAAAGGCGGTCGCGGGCATGCCGATTTCACGCGCTATACGCTGGCGTTGCGCCGGTTCGATGCTTCCGGCATCGGTAATAACCGCCGCCTGACTGCCGCCAAAGGGGACCTCGCTAAATGCGTCATAAAGCGCCAGTGAGCAGGTTTTCATGCGCACCTGTGCAGACGAGTTGGCGTAGTGTCGACGCTGCCGGAGTGCTTAGGGCACCCAGCAAAAACCTGGCGGGCCGCTTTTATGCTGAGCGGGCCTGCGGCGCTGCTATCTGCGGTAGCTCTTGTTGGCGCTATGCGGTTGGGCGTGCTGTCAGGGTGCGTCGATTTTTTCATGCCGATCTCGATCAGAGGTTGCGTTGTCGTCACTGCGTGCTGGCTGCTGATCACTATCACCTCGGAATTCGAATGTGTTGCATTATCCATTAACGCGCGATCCGTGTCCCGCCGCGAACACGGATTATTTCACCCTCGGATCAAACGACGAGATTTGATTTTTCTCGTCTTCTTCCGCGAAGCAAAAAGCGATGCATGGGATTCAGGTCCGGACTGCGATATGGACTGAACTATAGAGCTGCAATAGACGACACTCGATCGACATTACAGGTTTGCGGCGTAGCGCGATTATCACAAAAATCGCTCTATTACACGGGGGTTTACCTGATCCGTTTATAAGGCATAATGCAGCAATGAGAAATGCAAAGATTCTCAGGTTAAACAAAGCCGGCACGCCGATCGAGTGGATCTCGCGTGAACAGGCGGCAACGCTAGTGGTCAAGGACCAGGTGGTCTGGGCACTCGGCGAGAACGCCTTTGAGATCCGTGGCGGTATCAATCGACTCGGGTGCCAGTCGGTGTTATCCCTGCCCAGCATCCTGGCCAGTGACGGCAGTGTCAAAGTGAATGACTTCGTGCCACCCCTGGTCAACAGCTACCTGTTTCGCCGGGATCAATTTCTGTGCCTGTATTGTGGCGGCGAATTTGTCGCCGAGCAGTTATCGCGCGATCACATTTTGCCGGTATCGCGCCATGGCACCGACTGCTGGACCAATGTGGTGACCGCCTGCAAGCGCTGTAACCATCGCAAGGCTAACCAAACGCCGGAAGAAGCCGGCATGGAATTGATCGCGATTCCATTTGTGCCCAACCGCCACGAGTTTTTCTACCTGGCCAACAAGAACATTCTCGCCGACCAGATGGATTTTCTGAAAACACAATTCTCGCGCAACGGTACCTGGCTTTAGCGCTGTATCGTCTGTCGAAGTGTCCAGCTTTGCCGAGTCCGTTTTAAGCACAGGTATGCGTGTCGTTGGGTGACGACCATCGGCGCGAAGCGGGCGCCCATGAATTTTTGGTAAGAGGCAATTTACGACCACCCTAAGCTGACTCTGGGGACTAAGATACCAGGAGCTGCTGCGTGATCGCAGTGGTTGTTGGAAAACAGCAGGAACTATCTGGTTGGTAAAAAACTCAGGCAGGTAACCCAGCCATAGCCATACATTCACGTAAAGATTCAAGTTTGGCGGGATCCTTATAAACACCCCACTGGGTATACTTTGCTATCGAAGCATCTTCATCGAGTTCGCATGCTTTTTTTACCGCTTTTTGCGCTAGCTCTACTTCGCCGAATGCCGTGTAACAAACCGCGAGCCAGGCCAGATCATAACCGCTCAGTTCAGAATTTTTGCGCATGCACTCTATGGCTGATTTATAGTCCCCCCGGTAATAATAAATGACACCTAGACAAGTCCAGTACCAGGCTGGGTGTAACGGATTGAGATGCATTGCCCGGTCGATCAGACTTTTTGCCTTATCGATCTCGCCGAGAAATATATAACACATTGAGGACCTTGCAATGATAAGCGTATCGTTTGGACAAAGCTGTCTTGCCCGGTCGATGTGATATTGGCCCAGGGAAAATTCTCCGATTGCAAAATAACAGCTTCCCAGTAGTCGATGAATTTCGCCTTCCTTTTCATCGAGCGTCAGTGCGAATTTGCAGTGATCAATATATTCGGAGAATATTTCCTTCGACTAGCATCCCCTGACACCACTTAATGAGCATATGCGCCAGGCATGCGCCCTGGCCAGACCTGGATCCAACTCGAGCGCTTTTTCAAACTCCACATTTGCCCTGGCAAAATCATCCTGGGTGGGCCAGGAGCTGGAGGCAATCTTGTGAAAACTTAAACCCCGCAACAGGTGTTCGTAGGCGCTGAGGTTTTCGGTACTGCGTGACCTGGCGCGATCCAGTTCAATTCTCTGGATTCGTCCGGTCATGGTCGATACCACGGTTCCAATGATGTCGTCCTGTATTTCGAAGATATCTTCTAACGGGAAATCGTAGCGTTCTGCCCAAACATGATTCTGGCTTCTGGTCTCAATTAACTGGGCATTTATCCTGACCTGGTTACCCGCGCGCCTGACGCTGCCCTCCACTACATAATCGACCCCAAGTTGCAGTACCAGGTCACCAATATCATACGCTGCGCTCACGAACTGGAAGGCCGAGTGTCGGGCTATCACCTGAATATCTGCGAAACGCGAAAGTTCAGTGGTTATATCCTCGCTCATGCCCTCGCAAAAATAATTCTGTTCCTGATCACTGCTCAGGTTCTGAAACGGCAAAACTGCAACCATTGGCGCCTTACTTCGTACTTCGAGAGGATTTCCCGTAACTGGCGCAGATGCGGCAGTTTCCTGATCGTCTGCTTCGACAACGCCGGTAACGAACTGGTAGCCACGCCCATGTATAGTTTTGATGCAAAGCTGCGCACGACCGCTATCGCCGATCACTTTGCGTACCGCCTTGATTTGATTGCTCAGCGAGGTATCCGATACGACCTGTCCCTTCCAGATATTTTTGAAAAGCTCATCACGGGTTATCAGCTTGCTCCGATTGACTACCAGGTAGCTCAACAAGTCAAAAACCTTGGGCTCAACATCGATCACCTTTCCCTTATTGCTAAGCTGGTAATTCCGTGTATCGATTTCGAATTCGTCGAACTGATAAATCATCCCGCACCTTGCTGCCTGTGCTAGTCGAAGGTCAATTGTAAAATATTAAGCAAGTCCGCCGACAAATCTCACGTAATCATTACCTGATCTTTATAAATTGATTAGCTTTCCTGCAGGCTTGTGCTGGCAACCTGGTCCAATATTTATCTCACTAGCCGATCAGTATCGGTCACCAATCCACAAACAGGAGATATCACATGAGTCAGACAGTCGCCTACAGAGAATATTCCGCTCCGGCCACCTGCTCTAAAATTCAAGGCGGTGAATCACTGATAAGCAAAATCATTAAAACCAAATAGGATAGCGAAAACCCGCCGCCCACAATTCAGTGCCGGAACCAAACACCAAAGTTTCATGGATGCGAACTTGCTCGATGATGTCATGGGTCCTGAGATCAGCCGCACTTTGCGCAGATAAAAATCAGATTGGTTACGCGAACCAGTAATAACAACCCGACAGGTACAGCAACTTCATTCGATCCCGGATATGTGCCGTGCACGTTCCGGGATTTCGATACTTGACAGTTGTAACCCTGAATATCGCTTTACTATAGAGTCCGTAGTAGGCCGAGTCTGTGTAAAAAGCTGAAATACGAAGCTCATCGAGAGCGACTGAGCGCCCCCTTTTTTCTGTCGCATATGTCAATAACTTCGTTATCTGAGGTGATAGCTGGTCCAGTACTGGACGATGAACGCCTCGTTATATCCGCCACTGACGGGTTGGTTATCACTCCCGCAACAAGGCTGTTTGGAGTCGGAATCAGACCAGGCAATATTGGTCATAACCTGGTCAGGCTGAGGGGCTGACAATCGAGACCTACCAAAGAAGTGGACTACCCGGTTAAAAATAGCTGAGACTTTCGGTGCCAGTTGAATGGTGTCTACCTGCTGCATTGTATATTCTCCTTTATCGTTAGCGGCGGCTGCGTTGTTCCTATTTGCCGAAGTTTTAGTCGCTCTAACGATATTGATTTAGGTAAGCGTATAATTGCCCTGGCCTCGGATGTTGTGCATGCAGTTATTCGGATAGGCTCATTAGATTTTCAAAAAGGTATTTCAATGAAACTACCGCCAATGAACTCCCTGAGAGCATTTGAAGCCGTATCAAGGCTAGGTAGTGTCAGCAAAGCCGCGGAAGAGCTTTGCGTCAGCCAGGGATCGGTAAGTCAACAATTGCGGAAGCTGGAAGACCACCTTGACCGCGAACTATTCATCCGCACTCCAAATTCCTTCAAACTGTCGGCAGAAGGCGAGACTTACGCTGCTGTCGTGCAACGGTCATTAGGAGAAATCGCGTTTGCGTCCCGGGAGGTGGCCAGAACCAAAACCCGTCGCGGGCTTACGATTTCTACGGGTCCAAGTTTTGCCCAGCGGTGGCTAATGCCAAATCTGGAGAAATATTATCAGTCATTTCCAGACGTCCCCGTTGTTATCGACAAGACTCTTAAACTGGTTACCTTTAAACGCGATGGAATCGATGCAGCAATTCGATTCAGCGATGGTGAAGACGGGTTTGATGGTCTTGATAATGTGCTGTTGTTCCATCCGCAGATATTCGCGGTGGCGAGCCCTGCCTATATCGCCGACCACGGAATGCTCGAATCACTCACAAAACCGGGTAAACACCACCTTATCGATGGACACTATAGTTTGAAGGAAGGTGGGGCTTTGCACACAAAATGGCAGGATGTCGTATCGGGCAATCAAATCGATCCGGCGGTCCAGTACGAATCCTTCCCAGACCACGACCAGACTTTAAACGCTGCTGTGCAGGGACGGGGAATCGCGTTATTACCGAGTAACCTGATAGAAGCAGAAATTGAATCAGGGAAAATTGAATACGCTCATCCCGAATCTATTCCGGCTCGATATAAATGCTACTTTGTGTCGCCCGCTGATGCCCGTCCGAATGGCGATCTTATCGCCTTCCGCGACTGGCTGGTTGATAGTCTGAAAGAGTATAGAATCGAAGCCAATAACGAGCTAGCAGACACCAAGGGCTAAGCGTAGCGATTGAGCCAGGTACCTGATTGAGTATTTTTGGCTGTCAGCTTAAGGCCGAAGATTTTGTCCCGCCCTGGTTTTGCAAGGGACGGCTGCCGGGAAAGCTGAAGCTCAAACTGGATGCGTCGGCGGCGATTAGTAAACTATTCGAGTCCATCGACTTTGAGCTGCAGGGTCTGCTTCATGTCCTGACCTGTCATTTGGGAAACGGGTAATATTCCCATACCATTGCTGTTACACTGTTGTTTATCGGCCAGTGCTCGATATCTCACATAATGAATTTCGTGGAATTTTCCCCATCATGATTTGATCTCGATCTGCACGTGGCAATATAGATGTGGAACCGGTGCAATTTATGACGAGTAGAAAAGGTTGCCGAAAAGTCATGGGCAATGCCGGGATTGTCAATAATCGGAATACATGAGAAGCAGAGACGATACTTCGTTTCATTCTCGGCGATAGTTACCGTAACGCGAGCGTTACGGTTTCAGCAGAATTTATTTCAGCAACGAATTAGGAGAATAATCCGTGATAAAAAACATAATCGCAGCAATCGATGGTTCGGCTCACGCCAGTAGTGCCCTGAAAGTGGCTATTGATCTGGCTTCAAAATACGAAGCCAGGCTAACTCTTGTTCATGTTCTGACCCGTGATCATCCCCCTCAAGAACTGATACGCATGGCTGAAGTGGAGAATTTGCTTGAACCCAGGCAGCCAAATGTGACTAGCAAGAAAGATACATTCTCGGCGGTTGCCCGTTTCATTGGCGGTGAAAAAGAAGAGAAAGAGGCCAAGGTTGTTGCTTTACTAGGCGAGCAAATAATAAAAAGTGCAACAAAAAATGCGAAACAGGCAGGCGTGACAAATATTTCGAGTGAAATTCTGGTTGGGGATTACGCAAACTGTATTCTTGAAATCGCCAGCAAAACAGATGCTGATATCATAGTAATGGGAAGACGGGGGCTTAGTAATCTGAAGGGCTTCGTAACTGGTAGTGTGTCGCACAAGGTTTCTCAGCGCGCGGAATGCTCAGTTCTTACCGTAAAATAAACAGGCTAAAGCCTGATCTATTTGATGCATTGCCGGTGACAGCTTTGTGCCGTTTACTATCTGAGTAGGCAAAATCACTAATGGCCGTCCTGGTGTGTCAGTTCAACCGGTCGAGGCAACACCTGTATTAAATCGTTCCGCTGGTGTTTCAAAGCCTGATGTACCGTGCCATCGGCTGTTGAAGTGTGAATATGAGCGGCAAATCGTTCACTGCAAATCGTGACGCAAAATGTGGAGTTACGGCGCAGCTGTGTGTCCCTCGCGGGGCTTTCTCATTGGTTACTACCGGGACCGCTCAGCGCGCAGCAACAAAATATTTCCCTGCCAAAGGGGGTCATCATTTGCCTGTTCATGTAAGCGATTCACTACGCGTCGCTCGAAGCTGTCAGTTGATCCCATCAGCGTTTCAAGAGGTGTGTCGTATTCCGCCAGGGTGAAGGGTAATCGCAGAAACAGAATCTGCCGTTGCGCCTGCAGCGTAACATTACCGACCCAGATCGGATCTTTGTGAGAATTCAAGAGAAAGCCACTATGCCAGAGGCGCAGAACAAGCTGTTTATTCCTGTCGCTTGTCGCCCCTCGTTGCTGCTGGGCATTCTCTTGCGGGCTGATCATAACCAAGGCCTCGTGCCTGCCGTCATGTACCTGCGGTAACATGGGAAGCTCGGCTATTGCGGGAGCCGGAAGCAGCCAGCGCAGCGCGGTGGAGGCGTTCAAAGGGACCGGTTCTTTCCAGCCCTGGTGGAGGAGCGTCTCACGCAGTGCAGCAAGCGAGCCGCTCCATTGCAGGTTCAGCGGTTGCTCATACTCGCCTGCGAGATCCTGTCGGAAGGTCGGCAGTCTCACCCAACCCCCCTGCCACCAGCTGGTTGAGTCCATGTGCTGAAATGACAGGCGCGGCGCATAGCGCTGCAAGTCCTCGGAATATCGATTGGATACATGCCACCCGCTGGCAAGCACCAGTGCAATCAATGCTACGCCCGTCAGGCTTTTCGGCAGAGAGGTTGGTGCTGAATGACGATAATAGGCGATCCCAAGCAGGGATACCCAGACAAGACCCAGGCTCAGCCCGCCGAGCACGTCTGACAGCCAGTGTGCCCCCAGATACAATCGCGACATGGCGATAGCACTGATCAGCACAGCGGCTATAGCGTATGCGACCCACCGGCGTGACCGCGATAACTGGCGAGCAATGAGCACTGCCAGGAATCCGTATACCACAGTGCTCATGACAGCATGGCCGCTGGGGAAGGCATAGGTCGATAACCCATCATAGATGTTTTCGAGAGGCCGGGGTCGTTGCAGTACCAGCTTGAAGATAGTGGCCGCCAATTGACCAAAAAAGACTGCGGCGCCCCAGTATCCCGCGACACGCCACTTGCGCAACCATAAGAGCCACGCCAACACCGCAACAGAGACCAGCGCGATAACGACCCCATCGCCCAGTTCCGTCACAAATACCATAATCCGGTCGCCCCAGGGTGAGCGGATATCCTGTACTAGTCGATAGAGGCCCAGGTCCACGCGTACCAGTGGATCACCGGTAACAACATCCTCCAACACTCCCAGGAACAACCCGGTGGCACTGATCAGCACAACCGCGAAAACCAGCAAAGATTTAAATTCCGGCTGCGAGGGGTCCAGTAAACCCCCGATATATCTGTTCAATTTAGGATGGCGTCCCCCCCAATCCAGCAGCGACTGGACCATTTGCCCAGCACGTGGCGACAATTCAATGAATAATCTGCGGATGGACCACAATACGAGCCAGGTCAACGCACCGATTAGCACCAGCAACACGACCAGTCGTAACGCAACTTCACCGGCTACCGCCAGCGAAGCACCGAAGGCCATACCAGGTAACAGGTATCCCGGCGCCCAGGCGAGAGCAGACAGGATATTCGCCAGGTAAAATGCCCTGGGCTGCATGCCGAGCATGCCTGCCACTACTGGAATAAACGGGCGCACAGGTCCAACGAAGCGACCGAACAGGATGCTTTTTCCGCCGTGGCGGTTAAAGAACCGCTCACCCAGGTCCAGCCACTGTGGATGGTTGCGGAACGGCCAGAAAGTGCGCACTCGATCGGCATAGTGGCGCCCGAGCCAAAAACTCAATCCATCACCGACGATTGCACCTGCGACGGCTGCGAACAGGATCGGCCAGAATCCGATGATGCCCATGCCGATAATGGCACCAACAGACATTATCAAGACCGCCCCGGGTACGATTAAACCAACCGCCGCGAGTGATTCGGTTAATGCAATAAGAAATACAGCCAGATAGGACCATTGGGGATGTTGCGCTATCCAGTCTAGCAAGGCATTGATATCGATCGCTATCGCTCCAAGTTATCCGGGTTACCAGGGCACCGACACCAGAGCCAAGCGTAACGTTGCGAGTATCTTAAACCGGTCAATACAGGTATACGACTGGAAATTGTGGGGAAAGTGAACTTTGTTTTTACCTTATGAATTTAATTTTACCAGGGCCTGTTTTATGGCCGTTCCCGGGAAAGTAAAATTCTCCTTTCGGTGCCAGTCATGATGTTTCTAGCCGATAATCCCGCTGACACACAAGCCTGTTCAGTTTAGAATATTTCGATATTCGAGGGATTCAATCATGTGGCCAAAAACCCATCTAATCGATTTGCTCGGCATTGAGCATCCAATAATCCAGGCGCCAATGGCAGGATCTACAACAGTGGAGCTGGCGGCCGCTGTCAGTAATGCGGGTGGAATCGGGTCGATGGGCTATTCAGAAACATCGGTCGAGACAATAAGGGAAGATGCCGAAAAAATCCGCAAGTTAACCGATAAACCGTTTAACCTGAATTTCTTTGCACATGACACACCCGTTAGCAAAGCGGATGTCATCGAATCGACCAGGGAAAGACTCAGTCCCTTTTATGCGCAGGCTGGACTGAGTGAAATACCCCGGGATGTGAGCAAACCACTACTGACCTTCACCGAAGAAAAACTGGAGCTGTTGCTTGAGATAAAGCCTCCGTTAGTCAGTTTTCATTTCGGATTGCCGGAATCCAGTGCGATTGAGTTATTAAAGTCGGCAGGATGCCGAATTCTCTGTTCCGCAACGACTACGGCCGAAGCCATTGCCCTGGAGCTCGCCGGGGTTGATTTGATTGTTGCCCAGGGATGGGAGGCTGGGGGTCATCGGGGGAGCTTTGATGTAAACCATGAAGACCATGGGATTGGCATCATGGCGCTTGTGCCACAAATTGCCGATGCGGTTAATATTCCGCTGATCGCTGCCGGTGGAATCGCAGATGGAAGGGGTATCGCTGCAGCTTTTATGCTGGGAGCCTGTGGCGTGCAAATGGGCACGGCATTTCTCTCCTGTCCTGAGGCCAGTGTGAGCGATGTACACCTGGAGGCAATACGAAATGCAAAGGATGATGATACCCGCTTAACCAGGGCTTTCTCCGGGAGGCCAGCCCGGGCCAGGCGGAACAATTATATCGAATCAATGGCTGTTTGCCGTGATCCTCTGCCTGATTTTCCAACCATGTATTCGTTGAGTGGACCGTTAATGGCGACCTCAGGCGAGACACTGGATTTTAGATTTCTTCTGTATGGGCAAGCAGCAGCGCTCAACCGGGAAATGCCGGCAGCCGAACTGGTGCAGACGCTGGTGACAGAAGCCCGGAACCTGCTTTAACTGGGGGCCTTCCGATTTGCATGGGCCGAGTGGGTTCAGGCGAAAGTGTGTGTCCATTTGGGGGCTTTCGCTACATACATGCTTTGTTAGTTCGTATACCCTGCCGGCACTTGCGGAATAACCCGCAGGGTCGGATTTTAATCAGGAGAGCCAAATGGCCGTCTACAGAATTACACGTTTTGCCGCATCGGATATGGATAAGGTAAAAGAAAGCACGGAAAAAATGCGCGACCTGTTAGCAGGTATCGGTGCCGAATTTATTGACCTGGTCTCATATGGCAATGGCAAGGGTGTCGTCATTGCCCGGTATCCTGATCAGGCAAAAATGGATGCTGCTGCCGACACAGCGAGGAAAGTATTTGCCGACATGATTGCAGCAGGCGTGATCGATGGGGACTCGGTGCATCCGCACACTGGCGAGGTGTTTAATTCTTTCTAAATAGTAATTAGCCATGGAGTAATTAGCCATGGGACACACGCTCTTTTATTTTTCTCAAGATCTAAGTGCAGGTATATCCTAATTCCTGCGATTGCGATTTGCTGGCCTTGTCAATTTATGGTCAACGAGGGGAGTTGAGGTGCAGGCGTGTGTCCCTTGAGGAACTCCTTGAGGAACTTGAGAAATTATCAGGTCCAGTGCCGTGAATGAAAAAAGTTGAGTAACAGCAACAGTGCAATCCCGGCGAAAGCCGCACCCGCGTAAAAAGTCGTTGCAGCGCCGAGCATTTGCCACAATACCCCGGCGACGAGGCTCGCAAAAAGGAGTGCGATGCCGTTGACGAGATTGAAAATGCCGAATGCCGAGCCGCGCAAATGTTCCGGTGCACAGTCTGCTACGAGGGCAGCCAGTACGCCCTGAGTGAGTCCGAGATGAACGCCCCAGGTAGCCACCCCGACCATCACCAGGAGATAACTCGTGGCGTTGGCTAACAACAATTGGGCGAGGATCAGCGTGGCGAATCCGAATGCCAGCAAGTAGCGCCGTTCGATACGGTCGGCCAGCAGTCCTACCGGATAGGAGGACAGCGAAAAGACAACGCTCATCAGCACCAGTACGAATGGTGACAGGCCGATCGGCATTCCCAGATCCATCGCGCGCAGGGCGAGAAATGCCACGCTGAATCGTGCCATTGCGAACAATGCGCCGATGCTGGTAATAAACCAGAAGCCGCCCCCCATTTGCGTCAATTCGGTTATGCGTAAGGAGAAGCCAGGCTTGTGGTTACTGTCTTTTCCTGCTGGAATCGTGTCGGGTTCGTGGACTCCGAAGACTAGAAACGCCATGCATAACACGGCAGGAATCAGCGCAAACCATAGCACCAGGGTGATGTCGTCTGCGAGCAAAGCCATCAGGGCGATCGCCAGCAACGGACCGATGAATGCGCCCGCGGCGTCGAGTGACTGGCGCAGGCCATAGGCTTCGCCGCGAATTTCGGGCGGAGTGATATCCGCAATCAGGGCATCGCGAGGCGCCCCCCTGATCCCCTTGCCGATGCGATCGATGAAGCGCGCCACAAACAGCACTTCTGCTGATTGCGCCAGTGGAAACAGTGGTTTTGTTATCGTTGCCAGACCATAGCCAACGATAGCCAGGATCTTGCGTTTGCCGAGCCAGTCGCTCAATGCGCCGGAAAATATCTTGGTAATGGAAGCGGTCGCCTCGGCCACGCCTTCGATAAAACCGACAGTGGCCATGCCTACGCCAAGCGATACAAACAGCGCCGGCAGAAGGCTGTGGACCAGTTCTGATGACGCGTCCATGAGTAGGCTGACAAACCCAAGCGCCCAGATGCCAGTCGGTATTTTCACTTTGCTTTTAGTAAAGATCATTTTGACTTGACTCTGCGTTGCAGTGAATGGACCAATGTATTTGTAGTAATTGCTACATAATACGAATTTAGTGTAGTATGCACAACACAAAGAGTCAATAAAGGTTAGCTTGCGATGGATATATCTTGCAGTTTCGAAGATCGGTTGAACACGCACCTGGGCCAGTTGACTCCGGCCGAACTGCGTGTGGCCCGATATTTCCAGGACAACCGCGAAGAGGTTCTCATTGCCTCGGCATCGGCGCTCGCGCAACAGGC
>JAJDOF010000014.1 GCA_022340305.1 Gammaproteobacteria bacterium | reverse complement strand
CCAGTGGCCAGGTCAACATCAACGTCAACCAGTCGTTTGCTTTGGCCGACTGTGCCGAGGCGCATCGACAACTGGAAGCTCGCGAAACTACCGGCTCGACGATACTGAAAATATAGAAAATAACTGTTATACCAGTACAGTTTTAAAATATTCCGCGATTCACCGAAAACCTCCTCAAGCAGCGTCTTCTGGAGGCTTTTCTCCGGCCCTCAATCTCCTGCCAATATTCCGCGAAAATATCATTAATATCAATAGCTTAATATGGCTTTCGGGAATAGAACCAAATCCCTTGTGCGCTTTCTATGCTGCACTGCACAATTTGCCTGTGAAGTAGTTCACATTACCCGATTCGGGGAAAATCTGTTATTTAAAACTGTTACTGTCATATTTCAAAAAAACTGAATCTGTTACTACTGGTTTATCCCCCTATACTTCTCCCCATGATTTGATACTGCTGCTGGAAAACACCATCAGCTTAAATACAGGAGCAATACCATGAACACTTTAAAAGTAAGAAACTTTTCTTTCATAGAAGACCTGGACATTGCCGCCCTGACTTTCGCAGCAATTGAACGCATCGAAGGCCTAGCGGCTACCGTAAACGGGGGCATCAAGCTCTGGGTGCGTCGTTCAGCCGAGCGTCGCCTGCTGGCACAGATGAGCTACCACATGCTTGACGACATCGGCCTGACCGTTGCCGACGTTGAGAAGGAAGCGGCAAAATTCTTCTGGCAGAAATAACCTCGAAGTAATCACAACAAGCCGGTGTGGATCCCAGATCCATACCGGCTTTTTTCGTTGCGCACTAATTCTCCTTGCAGACTCTAAAACACCGCTTCACTGCTTCAACCGGTAACCGGTTTTAAACATCCACCAGACCAGCGCCAGGCAAGCCAGCAGGAACATGCAGATCATTGCCAGGCTGACGCCAACGCTGACGTCGGCAACTTCAAAGAAACTCCAGCGAAAGCCGCTGATGAGGTACAGCACCGGATTGAATAAAGTGATCGTCTGCCAGGCCGGTGGCAACATACTTACCGAGTAGAAACTGCCACCGAGGAATACCAGCGGAGTGATCACCAGCATCGGTATCAACTGCAGCTTCTCGAAGTTCGTCGCCCACAGGCCGATGATGAAACCGAACAACGCGAAAGATACGCAGGTCAACACCAGGAACAGCGCCATCACGAATGGATGCGCGATATTGAGGTCGACGAACAGGTTTGCCGTAATCAGGATGATGACACCGAGGACCAGTGACTTGGTGGCCGCCGCGCCGACATAGCCGACTACTATCTCGAAAAACGAAATCGGCGCCGACATCACCTCGTAGATGGTGCCGGTAAACTTGGGAAAGAAAATGCCGAACGACGCGTTGGCAATGCTTTGCGTCAGCAACGACAGCATCACCAGCCCGGGAACGATGAAAACCCCGTAGGGAACACCCTCGATCTGCTCGATACGCGAACCGATGGCGGCGCCGAAAACCACAAAGTACAACGAGGTCGATATCACCGGGGAAGCGATGGTCTGCAACAAGGTATTCCAGGCGCGCAGCATTTCGTACTTGTAGATGACCCGAATGGCCTGGTAGTTGATCATTTTGTACTCACCAGATTAACAAATATTTCTTCCAGCGAACTCTGGCTGGATTTGAGGTCCTTCAGCGACATTCCGTTATCATTCAAATCCTGCAGCAGGGAGGTAATCCCGGTTCGTTCGCTCTGCGTGTCATAGGTATAAACCAGGTGACCGCCATCCCTGGAGATTTCCAGATTGTATTCGGCAAGCGCGGCGGGTATCGCCTCGACCATCTCGCGTAATTCGATCAGCAATTGCTTCTTGCCGAGTTTTTGCATCAGGTTCTGCTTGTCTTCGACCAGCAACAACTTGCCCTGGGAGATGATCCCGACCCGGTCCGCAATTTCCTCGGCTTCCTCGATGTAATGCGTGGTGAGGATAATCGTGACTCCGGAATCATTCAGCTTGCGCACCATTTTCCACATGTCCTGGCGCAACTCGACATCGACGCCCGCCGTCGGCTCATCGAGAAACAGTACACGCGGCTCGTGAGACAGGGCCTTGGCGATCAGCACACGGCGTTTCATGCCGCCCGACAATTCCCGTAATTCACTATCGCGCTTGTCCCACAGCGACAAATCCTTGAGTAACTGCTCGAGGTAAGCCGTGTCGGGTGGTTTGCCGAACAACCCGCGGCTGAAGTTTACCGTGTTCCACACGGTATCGAACGCGCCGAGGGTTAATTCCTGCGGCACCAGCCCGATCAGGTCGCGAGTCTTGCGGTAGTCGCGAACGTTGTCGTGGCCAGCCACGCTGACCGTACCGGTACTGGCCGAGACGATGCCACAGATAATCGAAATCAGGGTGGTTTTACCGGCTCCGTTAGGACCGAGCAATGCCAGGATTTCGCCTTGGTGAATGTCGAGATCGACGCGGCTGAGTGCCTGGTGACCGCTGTCATAGGTTTTCGACAGTGCTTCGATATGAACTATATTTTTCATCGCGCGATTCTACCCTCAGACGCCTCGTCTGGACATCCCATATGTGATCAGGGAACAGCAATTGGTGAACTTTTTCACCCAGGGAGCGATGGGTTATACTCGCTTGGCCACCAACGGAGAATGATAATGACGGTTTTCAGGTTTCACAGCGAGCCCTTGCAGGACAGCTGGCTCGATCTCTACGGTCATCTCAATGAAGCCTACTACCTGGTTCCCTTCAGCAATACCACCTGGGTGATGCAGGATCATTTCGGCATTGGCAGCGCATACTTCGACGCCACCGGCTGTGCCATATACACCGTGGAAACTCACCTGCGCTACCTGAACGACGTGCGCGCACCCGCCACCATGGAGATCGAAACGCTGCTGTTCGGCAGCGATGCGAAAAAAATCTGGTTTGCCCATCGCATGCTGGTTGCCGGCAAGCTTTGTGCAACTGCGGAATTCATGGCGCTACACTACAACACGCGCGAGGGTCGAACCATGGAAATGCCCGCCGAAGTCCAGGCGCAACTCGGTGCAGCCACGCTTCCCGAATTACCCGACTGGGCCGGGCGCCAAATCAGCCTCGTCAAGAAGTAGCCGGAGTTAGCGGCACGTTCAGAAACACACCGAACTCCTGTGCGATGTTGCAACTGACTCGCGCGTGCACCCGGCCCTGGCGATCTCGAAATGATTGCGCCGGGGTCGCCGGAAATACGCCTTCGTGCCAGATGCCCGGGTGAATATACAGGCCCTGGCTGCCATCGCACCACAGGGCAACGATGCTTTCCAGCGCAAGATCGTCTCCAGGCCTTGCTACGGGAACCACGAAAGGCTGGTGATCCAGCGGGTAAAACATCTGCCCGCCGTCCGGGTGATAGTTCAAATGCCACAACAGCACCCGTTGCGGGTTGTCGATCTCGGCGCCAGCATCGGCCGTATCGGGATTATTCGACCAACCCAGGATATATCTGCCGTTGACCGCCTCGTTGTGCCCGTGCAACACCTCGCCCTGCCACTCGCTATGAAAGATGCCTTCGACCGCACCACCCTCATCGCCGGTACCGGCATCGATCGGCCGCCAGTCCTGCGCCGGCCATTGCACAATTTCGATTTCGAAATTCTCCGGATCCGCTACCAGGCAACCATAATCACGAACGCTGGCGTCGGTTGCGACGATCAACGGTACGTCATACCACGGTAAATGTCCGGGCACATCGGGCGAGAGATAATCCACGGGTTGCAACATGTCAGAACTTCTCCTTCCAGGGGCGCAGGTCAACTTCATGCGTCCAGGCGCTGCGATGCTGCTTCAGGATAGCCATGTAGGTTTGCGCGATAGCATCGGGCTCGAGCTCGGCATCGTCCCTGTTGCTGCTGCTTGCGGCATCAGCCAGATCGCGGCCCGGTGAAGCGATGCCACCATCGATAATAAAATGCGCCACATGAATGTTCTCCGGGCCCAGCTCACGCGCCAGGCTCTGCGCCAGGCCACGCAGGGCAAACTTGCCCATGGCAAAGGGTGCGTATTGCGGAAATCCCTTGACGCTGGCGGTGGCACCGGTAAAGAAAAGCGCCCCGCTACCCAGTTGTTGCATCGCGATGGCGGCCTGTTGCGCTACCAGGAAGGCGGCGTAGGCAGTCTGCATCAACGAATCCAGCACCAGCTCTGGATCGAGCCGGGCAATCGAACCGGCGGTATAGGCACTGGCGTTATACAGCACCACTTCGGCCTGGCCCAGGGTCTGTTGCATGGTTTGAAACAAATTGGCGACTGATTCGACCGAAGTCGCATCGCACTGGATAGCCTGCGCACCGACCTCGGCGCACAGCGAATCGAGTTTATCCACATTGCGCGCGGCCAGCACAACCTGGTAACCATCGGCCGCAAGTGCACGTGCGAAGGCCGCGCTATTACCGCTGCCAGCGCCTACTATCAAGGCTATTTTAGACATCGCTCCCTCCACTGATCAGAACCTAACTGTGCGTTATTTAAACGCCGGGGTGGGAATTTGTATAGTGCTTTTTACCAAAGAGTCTCTGCTAACCAGGGTGTCGGAAACCAGCAAGCCCGGCAGCAGTACCCGGATGGTCGGTAACAGACAGACGCAGATGTTGCAGGTAACCGATTCGATCGATATCAGCCGGCGGGCATTATCAATTCACGGTAACGCTTCCAGATTATGCTAACCGCCTCGGTAAGCAGCGGATCTTCATCGGCCACACGGCGATCCATGGTTGCCGGATCGATCCATTCGCCAGCGTCGATTTCATCCGCCTGAAGGATTAACGGGCCGTCAAAGCAATAGCGATACACCATGCAGTGCTCGTTACCGGTGCGCAGCGTTGCTGGTAGCTTGAACAGAGCCTGCAGTGGCTGGTCGATGATGATACCCAGTTCTTCATCGATTTCGCGGCAGGCACAGTCGAGATATGTTTCACCACTGTCGACATGGCCAGCGGCCGACGAATCCCATTTACCGGGTTGCTCGTCCTTGCTCAGCGAACGTTTTTGCAGGAACAATTCACCCAGGCTGTTAAACAACAGTATGTGTACGGCACGATGCATCAATCCCTCGGCATGGATTTCTCCACGACTTCTTACCCCGATGACTTCGTCGTTGGCGTTGACGACATCGAGCAATTCATCGCTGACTGACACGGACCTTCTCCACAAACTGAATCATGGCAAGTCTAGCGCGATTGAGCACAAAATCGAGGGGGCTTCGACGCAACACACCGAAAAGCTTAAGACGCCGCGGCTGCAACGGTCCACTACCGCTCGGGCAGCTTCGCCTCGGCTTGCTGCCATCCTGCCGTTTATTAAGCCGCCATTATCCGCCCCGGATAGCGTTTTACTCGCGCCTGCAGATTCTGTAGGCTGACCACGAAAATCCGCAGCCGCGGTCAACCATCAGCAACGACTAAAGCGGAGTCTGTAATCGAACTCGAACTCTTCGTCTCGTTCGTCATCTTTGCCATCATTGCGGCGCTGACGCCCGGACCCAATAACGTCATGCTGACCACCACTGGCCTGAACTTCGGCGTGCGCCGCGGCATGCCGCACCTGTTCGGCATCTGCATCGGCTTTCCGGTGATGCTGGCGCTGATCGGACTGGGTTTCGGCACCCTGTTCCAGCTGTTCCCGCTATTACACGAAGTCATCAAGATCGTCGGCATCGTCTACCTGCTCTACCTCGCCTGGAAGATTGCCAGTGCCGAGGGCAGTTCCCGCGCGGCAGCACCGACAAAGCCGATCAGTTTCTGGCAATCCGCGGCGTTTCAATGGATCAACCCCAAGGCCTGGGTGATGGGTAGCAGTGCGCTCGCTGCCTATACTTCGCTGGACGACAATTTTTTTCTGCAGGTTGCGATCATCTGCTTAAGTTTTGGCGTGATCACCTTTCCCTGCGCCGGCGCCTGGCTGGTGTTCGGGGCCGGCCTGCAACGCTTCCTCAAGGACCCGGGACACCGCAAAACCTTCAACAGTGTAATGGCCTTACTGCTGGTCGCCTCGATCCTGCCCGTCGTCCGGGAACTCATCGACTAACGCCATTGCTGCTACGCCGGGCTACCACCTGGGCGGAATAGACAAATTTTTGCCATTCCCGCACAAGCGGGGGTGGTGGTTACATTACCAGTGGCTTTAACTACCTGGCTTCGGGAAAGGCTTCACCATCGGCGTAGGGAAACCACCAGAAATCCTGGGTTTCGCAATTCGGATCGAGCCAGACGAATTTGGTCTTGCGGAAGGTCTCCAGGCCCTCGGGACCGAGTTGACGCCCCATGCCGCTCATCTTGGTGCCACCGAAGGGACCGGCATCGTTGTCGAGCAGCGGTGCGTTGATCCATACCATGCCACCGTCGAGCTCTTCAGACGCGCGAATACTCTCGCGCATGTCCATGGTGTAAAGACAGGCACCGAGTCCGTATTGCGAATCATTGGCAAACTCAAGGGCCTGCTCAAAGCTCGCCACTTTACAAATCGGCGCCACCGGCCCAAAGCTCTCGTTATTGAAAATATCCATTTCAGGATTGCAATCGGCGAGGATCGTGGGTTCGACGAACCAGCCTCTTTGCTCCAGGCCCGTCGGCCGACCGCCACCCTGCACCAGGCGCGCACCCTGCTGCTGCGCACGCTGCAGCACGCCCTCATAGCGGTTGCGCTCCTTTTCCGCGACCATCGGTCCCATTTCAACCTTGTCCAGTCCGTTGCCGATGCGAATCGCGCGCGCATGTTCGGCCAGCTTTTCGACAAATTCATCGTGTACAGCTTCATGCACAAAAAAGCGTTCGGCAGATACACAGATCTGGCCACAGTTCATGTAGGCGGAAAATGCCGCTCCGCGCGCCACCACATCGATGGGTGCCGACGGCATCACGATAAATGGATCGTTACCCGACGTTTCAATCAGCGTAGGTTTCATCATTTCACCGCATTTGGCCGCAATCGCTTTACCGGTCGGGATGCTGCCAGTGAATGCCACCATGTTGGTGCGCGCATGTTCAACCAGCTGGCGACCGGCATCACCTGCACCGCTTAACACCTGGAATAACCCCGGCGGCAAATGCCGGTTAAACGGTTCGGCGAACAACAGTGTCGTGATCGTCGTGTATTCAGAAGGCTTGGTGATCACCGCATTACCCGAGGCCAGCGCCGCGGCACCCTCCCAGGCGAGCAGGGTCATCGGATAATTAAAGGGTTGAATCGATACCACCACACCGAGCGGCAATTTCAAGGTGTAGTTCAGATGCCCCGCGACCGCGGGACCGACTACCCTGCCGATATCGGTGCGTCCGATTTCGGCGTAATAGCGAATGGCGGAAACCGACCAGTCAACTTCGTCAGCGGACTCTTTGTAGGGCTTGCCCATCTCCCGGGTGAGCGCCTCGGCGAGGAGCGGCTTCATCGCCAGCAGCTCATTGGCGATTTCGTGCATGATTTCGGCGCGTTCGAGTGCACTCATGCGCCACCATTTCTTTTGCGCGAGGTGACCGGCTTCAACAGCGGCGTCGACCTCCGCGGCGGTTGCCTCTGCAATCCCGGCGATCCTGTCACCGGTTGCCGGGTCGATTACGTCCCGGCTTTCGGTTGCCTCGCTGCGACGATATTCCCCATCCAGCAATATGACATGACTCTTGTGATCAAATTCTTCCAGTACGCGCATGCAGCCCCCCGGGGTTTCAAAAAACTAGTGGCTACCTATGCTATCAATAATTGGCGAACTGGCGCATCAGTAAATTCAAGAAGTTCCCACGTGGCTCGGACTTGACGACTACAGGCTTGCTTACCGGTATTTGCGCTTCATTACGGCGGCGTTGTATGCGCTCACTGACGATGGATTCGACGCCGCGGGCAAACAGGAGTGAAGGATTGCTGCTGTGGATGCGCTGGTTTCTGACTCTTCTCATTTCGGTTCCTCGTTAGGGGTGTTGTGGTTTCGATGGAGTCATTCTCGTCAGGCCGCGTTAATTCACTTGCCGAATGCCGTTAATTGCACCAAAATAATCGTTAAATAATCATTAAATTCTGCAACTTATTGTTTTTTAGTAGTTTTTCTCCGGAAATAAATTCAATTTCCTCCACGAGAAAGCCTGATGTCGAAAATACAACTGTTGTTGCTGGGTCATTTCGAGTGTTTACTGCCGTCGGGAAAACCGGTAACGCTCTCCATGCGCAAGGCCGAAGTGTTGCTGGCTTACCTCGCGCTGGCGCCCGGCATACGCCACCCGCGCGAACGCCTGATCAACCTGTTGTGGAGCAATCGCGGCGAAGAGCAGGCGCGCAACTCGCTGCGCCAGTGCCTCAGCGCGATCCGCAAAACGCTCGGTGACGCTGCCGAATTGGCGCTGCAGGTAGACCGCACCACGGTGAGCCTGAAAGGCGATGTGATCGATGTCGATGTACTTGAATTCGAGCGCCTGGCCAGCGACGCCGGATTTGAATCGCTTTCCGACGCCGTCAATCTGTATCGCGGCGAATTTCTCGAAGGCATATCGATCCGTGACCCCGCCTGCCAGGAGTGGCTCGACAGCGAACGCGCCCGTTTCAAGCGTCAGTACGTCGAAATACTGTCCAGCTTCGCTCACAGCCAGCTTGCCTCGAGAGATTTCAACGCCGCGATCCGCTCGGCCGAGCGCCTGGTGGAACAGGATCCGCTTGGCGAATCCGCCTGGCGCCTGCTGATGCGCGCCTGCCACGAAAACGGTGATCGCAGTCACGCCCTGCAGGCGTTCAAACGCTGCCAGCAGGTGCTGCGCAGCGAACTCGATGTGGAGCCCGAAACGGCTACCCTGGAACTGCGTGAGCAGATCGCCGCCAGCCAGAC
>JAJDOF010000011.1 GCA_022340305.1 Gammaproteobacteria bacterium | reverse complement strand
CAATCCGATGGCTGCCGCAATTCGTCTCGCCGACGCCGTGCACACGGTATCACCGAGTTATGCCGGGGAAATCCTGCTGCCGGGCGACCCCGCCAACGGTATCCACGGCGGTGAAGGGCTCGAGGCGGATCTGCGCGCGGCACACAGCGAGCAGCGCCTGTTCGGCATCCTGAACGGCTGCGAGTACCCACAACCGGCGGCCGGCCCGGTTCAGGACTGGCCGACCTTGTTACAGTTTATGCGCGCCTTACAGCTACGCTGGATCAGTCGCACCACGACACTCGCGAGCGCCCACTTTATTGCGCAGCAGGCGCTCGCAAACCTTGCTGCAGAACGTCCATCGATGCTGGTGACCAGCGTCGGACGCATCACCGAGCAAAAGATCGACCTGATGCGCGAACAGACTTCGTCCGGACATTCCGCCCTCGACGACGCGCTGGACGCACTCGCCCCGGACGGTTTGATGATCATGGCGGGCAGTGGCGATCCCGAGTGCGAGCAATTCCTCTGCGAAACCATGACCCGGCATCTAAACTTCATCTTCTTGCGCGGCTATTCAGACGAGCTCGCCGAGGCGCTTTACCGCCTCGGCGATCTGTTCTTCATGCCCAGCGCCTTCGAACCCTGCGGTATCAGCCAGATGCTCGCCATGCGCGCGGGTCAACCCTGCCTGGTGCACGCGGTCGGCGGGCTGCGCGACACCGTCGAGGACAAGCGCACCGGCTTCAGCTTCAACGGTAAAAATCCACGCACCCGCGCGAATGCCCTGGTCAAGACATTGAAACGTGCGTTGAAGCTGTTCCTGGACGATCCTGAAAAATGGCAGAAGATGCGCAAGGCGGCGGCCGCGCAACGATTTTCCTGGGACGACAGTGTCGACGCCTATCTACAGCAGCTATACTCAAAGCAATAACTGACGGACAACATGGCAACGCTCGAATCACAATACCAATCCATCGCCCAGGGGCGCCACGGCGACCCCTTCGCGATCCTGGGTCCGCACGGCACGCACAAAGACTGGACTCTGCGTAGCTGGCAGCCGCAGGCCCAGGCGGTCGAAGTACTCGGTGCCGATGATGAAATACTGGCATCGATGGAACGAGTGCACGCAGACGGCCTGTTTGCGGCGCAACTTCCCTTGCCCGTCGTCAGTTACCGTTTGCGCCTGCACGAGAACGGTCACAGTCACGTGATCGACGACCCCTACCGATTCGCCTCGCCATTAGGCGACCTCGATCGTCACTTGATGCGCGAGGGTAAACTGCAGGATTTGGCGCACAAGCTGGGAGCTCATCCCATGCAGGTCGACGGCGTCAGCGGCGTGCATTTCGCGGTATGGGCACCCAACGCCAGCCGCGTCAGCGTCGTCGGATTATTCAATGGCTGGGATGGTCGTCGCCATGTAATGCGTCGCCACCCCACTGGTGGAGTATGGGATATTTTTATCCCGAGCCTGTGCCCGGGGGACTATTACAAGTTCGAATTACTCGATGCCGCGGGCAAGTTGTTACCGCTCAAGGCCGATCCGTTCGCCCGTCACATGGAGCAGGCACCGGGCAATGCATCGATCGTGTATACCGACGACTACCAGTGGCAGGACAACGACTGGCTGATCGCCAGGCAGACCAGCAGCACCCTCGACCAGCCGATGTCAGTCTACGAAGTCCACCTGGGGTCCTGGCGCCGTCATGTGCTGGACAATCAACCCCTCAGTTACCGTGAGCTTGCCGAAAGCCTGGTCGACTACGTGCGTGATATGGGTTATACCCACATTGAATTGCTGCCGGTCAGCGAATATCCCTTCGATGGATCCTGGGGTTATCAACCGGTTGGCCTGTTTGCACCGACCTCGCGTTTCGGAAATCCTGCGGATTTCAAGTTTTTCGTCGACTGCTGCCACCGGCAGGGCATCGGTGTCATCATGGACTGGGTGCCCGCGCATTTTCCGCGCGATGAATTCGGCCTCGGCCAGTTCGATGGCAGCCATCTTTACGAACACGCCGATCCGCGCCAGGGTTCGCATCCGGACTGGGGCACGCTGATTTTCAATTTCGGGCGACCGGAAGTCTCCAACTACCTGATCGCGAACGCCGTGTTCTGGGTCGAGGAATATCACATCGACGCGTTGCGCGTGGATGCCGTGGCATCCATGCTATACCTCGATTACTCACGCGACGATGGCGACTGGGTAGCCAATCAATACGGCGGTAACGAAAACCTCGAGGCAGTCGAATTCCTGCGCCGCATGAACGAGCGGGTGCACCTCTGCGGTGCGATCACCATCGCCGAGGAATCCACCGCCTGGCCGGGTGTATCGCATCCGGTTTACAAAGGTGGCCTCGGTTTCAGCTACAAGTGGAACATGGGCTGGATGCACGACAGCCTCGCCTACTTTGGCGAAGACCCGGTGCATCGGCGATTTCACCAGGACAAGCTGACCTTCGGTCTGCTCTATGCCTTCAGCGAAAACTTTATCCTGCCACTGTCGCACGACGAAGTGGTGCACGGCAAAGGATCGATGATCCGACGCATGCCCGGAGACCGTTGGCAGGCGTTTGCCAACCTGCGCCTCTACTACGCTTTCATGTATACCCACCCCGGTAAGAAACTGCTGTTCATGGGAGGCGAATTCGCGCAGGTACGCGAATGGAATCACAACCAGTCACTCGACTGGCATCTCCTCGAGCAGGCCGATCACGCCGGCGTGCAGCAACTGCTGCGCGACCTCAATCGACTCTATCGCGATACCCCTGCACTGCATCAGCTCGACTCGCGCATTGAGGGCTTCGGGTGGATCGACTGCAGCGATACCGAACAAAGTGTAATCGCCTTTGCTCGCCACGGTAGTGAAGCCTCGCAACTGGTAATTGCGGTTTGCAACATGACGCCGGTGGTACGCAAGGATTATCGTATCGGGGTGCCACGGGCGGGTCGCTACCTGGAACGCATCAACAGCGATGCCGAGGTATATGGTGGTAGTGGTGTCGGTAATTTCGGAGCGGTTGAATCGCAACCGATACCCCAGCACGGACACCAGCAATCGATAAACCTGGTATTACCGCCGCTCACCACCTTGATCTTCACTCTCGAAACTCATTGATACCTGACTAGCAGCATAATGAAACAAAAAAACCCTACCTACTGTTTTACGCTCGCTGCACCCGGTCGCGACCATGAAAGCCTGGTGCAGGATTTCTGCAATTATTTCGCCCACACGCTCGGGCGTGACGACTATCGTGAGCCACCGCATTACGAGTTTATCGCGCTCGCGATGACGCTGCGCGATCGCCTGATGGCTGGCAGTAACAATACCCGCCATCACTATGATCAACTGGAAAGTCGCCGTGTCTGTTACCTGTCGATGGAATACCTGCTCGGGCGCAGCCTGCGCAATGCCGCGCTGAACCTAGACCTTGACATCGAACTGGTCGCGGCACTCGAGGAGCTCGGACTCAACGATGAAAAGATCAGTGCACAGGAGCATGATGCCGGGCTCGGCAACGGCGGCCTCGGCCGACTGGCTGCCTGCTTTCTCGACAGTTGCGCAACTCTCGGCCTGCCGGTAATCGGTTACGGCCTTCGTTATCAATACGGCATGTTCCGGCAGAATATATCCGCCGGCTACCAGGTTGAAGAGCCCGATCCCTGGCTACGTGGTGGTCACCCATGGGAAATCGAACGCTCCGAATATGAGCAGGCGGTTCATTTTGGCGGGCACAGTGAATACTACGTCGATGAGCTCGGGCGCAATCATGTGCGCTGGGTCAATACACATGACGTACTGGCCGTGCCCTTCGACGTTCCGATACCGGGCTATCACAACGGTACTGTCAACACCTTGCGCCTGTGGTCGGCGGTGGCTTACGATGAATTCGACCTCGGTGAATTCAATGCCGGCAGTTACACCGAAGCCGTCGCCGCACGCACCGCAGCGGAAAACATCACCATGGTGCTGTATCCGAACGATGCCAGTGAAAACGGCAAGGAACTGCGACTGCGCCAGCAATACTTTCTCGCTTCAGCCAGTCTCAAGGACGTTTTGCGCCAGTGGACCAAGCGCCAGGGCGCCAACTTCGACCGCTTCGCCGACAAACACTGCTTCCAGCTGAACGATACCCACCCGAGTATCGCGGTTGCAGAATTGATGCGCCTGCTGATGGACGTCCATTCCCTCGAATGGGATGCTGCCTGGAAAATTACCAGTCGCTGCATGGCCTATACCAATCACACCTTGCTGCCCGAAGCGCTCGAGCGCTGGCCGGTGCGCCTGCTGCAGCAACTGCTGCCACGGGTAATGGAAATTATCGGTGAGATCAACAACCGCTTTCTCCTCGAAATCGATAAACGTTGGCCAAAAAATCCCGAGTATCGTGGGCGCATGTCGATCATCGAAGCGGGATCAGAGCCAATGGTGCGCATGGCCCACCTCGCGATCGTCGGCAGCTTCTCGGTCAACGGCGTTGCCGCACTGCATTCAGAACTGCTGAAACAGGGACTGTTCAGCGACTTTCATGCACTATGGCCGACGCGCCTGAACAACAAGACCAACGGCGTGACACAGCGGCGCTGGTTACGCGCCTGCAACCCGGGCCTCGCGACCCTGATCAGCGACAAAATCGGCGAGTCCTGGGTGACCGATCTGGAGCAACTCAAGAGACTGGCGCCGCTGGCCGAGGACCCGGCATTTCGCGAGTCCTGGCGCGCGGTCAAGCAGGCTAACAAGATCAAGGTAGCCGCGTTGGTAAAACAGGACTGTGGCGTCGAGCTGTACCCGGAGGCAATATTTGACGTCCAGGTCAAGCGCCTGCACGAATACAAGCGTCAGCTGCTCAACGTGTTGCACGTCATCCACCTGTTACAACGCATCCGCCGCGGCGATACCGCCGACTGGACCCCGCGCTGTGTGATCATCGGTGGCAAAGCTGCGCCCGGATACTTCATGGCGAAGACCATCATCAAACTGATCAACAATGTCGCCGCCGTGGTCAACTCTGACCCCAGAACCCGGGGCATGTTACGCCTGGTTTTTCTGCCCAACTACAATGTCAGCATGATGGAGGTGCTGTGTCCCGGTTGCGATCTCTCTGAGCAGATTTCGACCGCCGGCAAGGAGGCTTCCGGCACCGGCAACATGAAGTTCATGATCAATGGAGCACTCACTATCGGCACCCTCGACGGTGCCAATATCGAGATTCGCGACGCCGTCGGCGCAGACAATTTCTTTCTTTGCGGGATGAACGCCGAAGAGGTAGCCGCGATGCGCTCACGTTACGACCCGGCCGCGATCGTCGCTGCCGATGACGATCTGTGCGAAGTCATGGAAGTGTTGCAAAGCGGTCAATTCAACCGCTCGGAACCCGGCATCTTCGATCCGGTGATCAACAGTATCCTCAGCCCACAGGACCCGTGGATGACGGCCGCCGATTTCGCCAGCCTGGTCGCAGCCCAGCGCGCGGTATCCAGCTGCTACCGCGAACCCGAGCGCTGGACCCGCATGAGCATTCTGAACACCGCGGCAAGTGGTCGTTTCTCATCGGATCGTACAATCCGCGAGTACAATGACGAAATCTGGCACCTCGATCCGGTCGAGCTGCCAACGATACCCAACAAACAGACATGACCCGTATCAAGCTGCGAGGCACACCGCAACCGCCCGGCGCCCACTGGGACGGACACGGCGTTAATTTCGCGCTGTTCTCAGCGCACGCCGAGCGCGTTGAGCTGTGCCTGTTCGACGCCGCCGGCGAGCATGAAGTCGAGCGTATCGAACTCGAGGCCAGCGACCATTTCTGGCATTGCTATCTGCCGGGTTGCGGGCCGGGTACGGTTTATGGCTACCGGGTTTACGGACCTTACCAGCCAGACGAGGGGCACCGTTTCAACCCTAACAAGTTGTTGCTCGATCCTTATGCCAGAAGCTTACTGGGTCATCTGCAGTGGGACGATAGCGTCTATGGCTATACTCCGGGCGATAATGACCAGGACCTGAGTTTCGACTCTCGCGACAGCGCTGCCTTTGTCCCCAAATCGGTAGTCGTTGACGAATCCTTCGACTGGAGAAACGATTTACCACCACGTATTCCCTGGGCGCGCACCATCATTTATGAAACCCATGTGCGCGGCATCACCCAATTGAACAAGGCAGTGGCGGAAGTGGAGCGCGGCAGTTTTGCCGGGCTTGCATCGAACAGTATGATTGACTACCTGACCTCGCTCGGCGTCACCACCGTGGAACTGTTACCGGTGCATGCCTTCGTTGACGATTACTTCCTGCAGCAAAAAGGGCTGCGCAATTACTGGGGCTATAACAGCATCGGTTTTTTTGCCGCCGAGTCTCGATACCTTTCGAACGGCGATCGCAACGAGTTCAAGACCATGGTGCGGCGCCTGCACGCGGCCGGTATCGAAGTGATCCTGGACGTCGTTTACAATCATACTGCCGAAGGTGATCAAACGGGTCCCTCTTTAAGTTTCCGTGGCATCGACAACTTGAGCTACTATCGCCTGGTAGAAGACGACCCGCGCCTTTACATCAACGACAGTGGCTGCGGCAATAGTCTGAACCTGAATCACCCGCAGGTGTTGCAAATGGTAATCGACAGCCTGCGCCACTGGGTTATCGAGATGCACGTCGACGGCTTTCGCTTCGATCTCGCGGTCAGCCTCGGCCGTGAGGAGCACGGCTTCGATAACCACGGCGCTTTTTTTGAGGCAATCCAGCAGGATGCCGTGCTGTCGCGGGTCAAGCTTATCGCCGAGCCCTGGGACCTGGGACCGGGTGGCTACCAGTTGGGGGCTTTCCCGCCCGGCTGGGCTGAATGGAACGATCGCTTTCGCGACTGCCTGCGTCGCTACTGGCGCGGCGACACGGGACTGTTAGCCGAGTTCGCGCGCAGCCTGCATGGCTCCAGCGATCTGTTCGAACACAATAACAGGCGACCGTCTGCCAGCATTAACCTGGTCACCAGTCACGATGGTTTCACCCTCGCCGACCTGGTGAGTTACAACGAACGTCACAACGAGCCCAATGGCGAAAAAAACCAGGATGGTCATTCCGCTAATTTCAGTTTTAACTGCGGTGTCGAAGGCCCCAGTGACGATCCGAAAATCAACCAATTGCGCCGGCGCCAGCGCCGTAACCTGCTCGCCACGCTGTTTCTCGCCCAGGGCACACCAATGCTACTCGCCGGGGATGAACTCGGCCACAGCCAACTGGGCAACAACAACGCCTATTGCCAGGACAACGAGAGTAGCTGGCAGGACTGGTCCGTACTCGCCGACGAAGCGGAGATGCTGGATTTCGTGCGCCGCCTGATCCAACTGCGCCGCGACTACCCACTGTTGCACAAGGATCGATTCGTGCACGGTGAAGAACAGTTCGAGCCCAGTGGATTCAATAACATCCAGTGGTTGCGCAACGATGGCGAAATGATGCAGGACGCTGACTGGCACGATCCTCGCCGCAAAGTACTCGGCATGTTGCTGGCAGCCAACGGTGCTACAGCCGCAAATTCTTCGCCACGGGTCAAAAAAACCACTGCGCTGGTTATCGTGTTTAATGCCGATTCAGCGCCGCTGGAATTCAACTTGCCAGCGAGCGAGTATCGCTGGCATTGTGTTCTCACGACCGCGGACACCGAGGTTACTGTCACCGATAGCAACGTTATCGCGCTTGAAGCGCGTTCGCTGCAGCTATTTGAATTGCAGACCTGAGGTGGGCAGTTTGCGCGTATTTTGCTCTGCCGTCAGGCGGTACGCTGGTCCGAATCAGCTTCTTTCCCGGCTACGCCCCGCGCTACAAATAGCGGCTAGCCTGCCCGCAGTTTGCATACCAGATACTGTAAATGTTCAGGCAATGAAAACGAACCTGAATCGCGCGATGATCGGCTGCTGCGTAAAGTCACCGCGGGCGTTTGTGGACAGCGCCTGGTGGCGGGCCTGGTGCAGTCGAAAATATGACAGCGACCTGCGCTCGGACCAGCCGGTAAATTTTCCCCTGGTCAGTCATTGATGGCCCTCACTGACCTGGAAGGTTTCGACAGCTTGTGCGCACAAAGCGGCATCGTCGATGCCTATTATGATATCCGTGGTGTGCACCACGTCGCCAGTATCGATGCGCGGCGTACGCTGCTTGGTGCGTTGCGCGTGGCGGCGAATAACGATGCGGATGTTAGCGCCAGCCTGGAAGCGATACGCCGACGCGACTGGCAGCCCATGGTTGCAGCGGTAATGGTTTACCGGGAATCTGACGCAGCACACCGCATAATCGTCACGCTGGACCACGACCAGGTCAGTGAGCCGCTGCACTGGCAGGTCGATGCGGAAACCGGCGGTCGCTATCACGGTAGCTGGGAATTCGATGTTGAGCAGGCAATCGACGGCGCCGAACTCGATGGCAAACGCCGGCTGCGCTTTCGCCTGCCGCTGCAGGCCGATACCGGCCCCGGATATCACCGCCTGTGCCTGCGACTGGCGGATGCGGAGGTCGAGTCCCTGCTCATCGTCGCACCCCGGACCTGCTACCTGCCGGGCTCGATCGAAGCCGGCCACAAGCCCTGGGGTATCAGCCTGCAGCTGTATTCGCTGCGCTCGCGGCGCAACTGGGGCATCGGTGACTTTACCGATTTGCGGGCGGTGATTGAAACCCTGGCGCCGCTCGGTATCGACTGTATCGGACTCAATCCATTGCATGCGCTGTTTTCGCACCTGCCGGAAAACGCCAGCCCATACAGTCCCTCGAGCCGCGATTTTATCAATCCGCTATATCTCGATATTGAAGCCATCGCGGATTTCCACGGCAGCGCAACAGCCCGTCAACTGGTGCACAGCGCTAGTTTCCAGGCCAGGCTGCAATCATTGCGTGAGCCGCTGCTGGTCGATTACAGCGGCGTCTGGTCCGCCAAGCTCGATGTGCTGGAACTGATCTACAGCCAGTTTCGGCGTGAATTGACGGATATCGATTCGGCCCGTACCCAGAGCTTTCGGGAATTCCAGGCACGCGGCGGTGACGCCCTGTTCAAATTCGCCTTATTCGAAGCACTGCAGGTGTTTTTCCACCACCGGGACAACACGATTGAAACCTGGCAGCAATGGCCCACCGCGTACCAGGATCCGGACTCGGCCACGGTTGCCGAATGGGCCGCCTCGCAGCAGACCGCTATCGAGTTCTACCAGTACCTGCAGTGGCAGGCTGAGCTGCAGCTTGCGTCGCTAAAGCAGGATTGCGCGCGTCACGGTATGCAGCTCGGTATCTATAACGACCTCGCGGTCGGCAACGAGCGCTTTTCGTCGCAGTGCTGGGCCGAGCAGGAGCAATATGCGTTGGCCACAGGTATTGGTGCGCCACCCGACGATTTCAGCCCCGCGGGCCAAAGCTGGGGCCTGCCACCACTGATTCCGCAAGGCCTGCGCGAACAGGCCTATCACCCATTTATAGACAGCCTGCGCGCCAACATGCGGCACGCCGGCGCCCTGCGTATCGATCACGTCATGGGATTGATGCGCCTGTACTGGGTGCCCGCTGACTACGCGGCTGACCAGGGCACCTATGTCAACTATCCCTTCGAAGACCTGCTCGGTATTCTCGCCCTGGAGAGCCAGCGCAATCGCTGCCTGGTCATCGGCGAGGACCTCGGCACCGTTCCCGACGAAGTGCGCCACGCACTGTGGGTCAACAAGATATTGTCCTATCGCATTTTGCTGTTCGAAAAAGACTGGCAGGCCGGCAGCTTCAAGCCACCGTCGGATTATCCGCCACTGGCACTGTGCGCCTCTGGTTCACACGACCTGCCTACCCTGCGTGGCTATTGGCAGGAAGCCGATCTGGAAATACGCGAAACGCTCGAGCTTTACCCTTCCACCGAGATCGCACAGCAACAGCGCTTGCTGCGCGAACGCGATCGCGAGGAGATCCTGGCCGCACTGGCCAGGGAAGACTTGCTCGAGGACGACCTTGCAAATCCATCACAACCCGCAGACAAATTGAGCACGGAACGAATGATTGCGATTCAACGTTTCCTGGCGCGCTCGCAAGCCTGCCTGATGATGTTACAACTTGAGGATTTGCTCGGCCAAACGCAGCAGATCAACGTGCCCGGCACTATCGACGAGTATCCGAACTGGCGCTACAAGATCCCGCTGGACATCGAAGACTGGCTTACGTCTGGCGATGTGGAACACATCGCCACGACCATCACCCGCGAACGCTCAACCTGATACCACTTCCCTGGCGCCGACCGGTCTCGGCGATGGTTGGTGACAGCCAACGCTCGCTAGCCGGGGGCCGCATCGGCGGTATGAATGAATTGCACCCGGTGGGGGAAACCGGGCTGACTGCAGGTAATCATTCGCACCGCTGGAAGTGTCGAACCGTTGTTAAAAATGAATGGCTTCAATAACAAGCCAGAACATGGCGTAATTGACAGAACTCATGCGCGCTGATGACAGGGCAACGCAAAATGTGCAACATGACCACGCAAATCGTACAATTCGTGCATTCGATACCACCCAACCTCGAGGCAAACGATGAAACATATAACTTCCATCCTGGTTCCACGCCTGGCAATGATATTGTTGCTGGTGATCGGCACACATGCCGCGAACGCCGCCGATGACGTCCACAAACTGGTCATCCAGGTGAGCACCGACGACCTGGGCACGCAAAACATGGCGCTGAACAATGCAGTCAACGTGCAAAAGGCACTGGGGCTGGACAATGTCATTATCGAAATCGTCGCCTATGGTCCTGGACTCTCGCTGTTGACGCCGAGGAGTCCGGCATCGAAGCGGGTGCCAAGCCTTGCGATGCAGAATATTACCTTCAGCGCCTGCGGCAATACCATGGATACTATCGAGCATAAAAGCGGCAATAAGGTAGTGCTGGTCGAAGGCGTGCAAATCGTCCAGGCCGGTGTTGTGCGCATCATGGAACTGCAGGAACAGGGTTATGCCTACGTTCGCCCATAACCCGTCCGCCTGGCGGCCGACACTGCACCGCGAAACCCTGTAGTATTCCACCCGCAGCTGCAATTTTCCGAGTGCCCAACAACTGGTATTTCAATCATGGCAAGTTCTTTATCCATTCTTATCAATCGCCGTTCGCGCAAGACCCTGATGTTGACCAGCATCCTGTTGATGCTGATCGGCGTCATCGGCATCGCCCTGCCCCAGTTTCTATCGATGGCCATCGCCCTGTTTGCCGGATGGTTGCTGCTTTTCGCAGGTAGCATTGCATTGTTTATCACCTGGCACGGTTTCCGTGATCGCTGGGTAACCTGGCTCAAGCCCTTCGCACTGATTGCCGTGGGCCTTTTGATACTGTTGAACCCGCTAGCGGGGACGGCCGCGCTCGGCTTGATGCTGGCGATCTATTTCATGTTTGATGGCTTTGCCGGGGTCGGCTCGGCCTGGGAAATGCGCCCGCAGCAAGGTTGGGGCTGGTTGATGTTCAACGGCGCTACCTCGCTGCTGCTGGCCATGGTTTTCATCCTCGGCTGGCCTTTCAGCAGTGCCTGGCTGATCGGCTTTTTCATCGGTATCAGCCTGCTCATCGACGGCATCTCGTTGCTGATGTTCTGCCTGGCGACGCGCCCGCTTGAAGGCTGACAGCAGAACCTCGCCAGGCGGCGAAATTCGAGCATCGAAAAGAGCCAGTTACCGTGACTAGAAGCCTCCAGGTACTGATCGTTGCCAGCCGCTTTGCGCTAGCCGCTGCAATTGTCTATTTCGCCTGGCAACTGGCGTTGATCAACGACAAGATACCCGCCATAACAGGGTCCGTCGACCAGGTATCGCAGCAAATCGAACCTGTGCTGGCCGAGGTTCGTGAAATCCGCCAGGAGATTCACCAGCTGCAAAGCCTGGTGCCACCCATCCTGACCGAGGTCGGCGCCGTTCGTCAGCAGATACCCGCCGTGGTCGCAGAGGTCGCACAGGTTCGCCAGCAGATACCGCATATCCTGACCGAGGTCGCGCAAGTACGCGCACAGATACCGCCGCTCCTCGCGACCGCAGACCAGGCGATCATCGCGCTCAACACGACCCGTGACGATGTCGTGCCGCTGGTACCGCTAGCGCTCGATGAAATCCGCCTGACGCGAGAATCGATCGAGCCAACGCTGGATCGAGTTGAATATATGGTCGATGACGCCTTCAGCAAGGCGGATAGTGCGATTTTATCAGCCGGGGACGCCGGCAAGAAAGCCAGCGAGGGTGCAGTCAGTGGGTTCTTTACCGGCCTGATAAAACTGCCATTCCAGTTGGTCGGCACCCTGGCATCCCCCGTTGTCAAGAGCGTGGATGCGGATGTTCTGAAACAGCTTGACGAAAAAGATATCGAGTTGATTGCCGAAGCTGCCAATCGAGCAGTCGATGCCTCCGGTAGGAGCGAGGAACAGTATTGGGAAAATCCGCAATCGGGCAAATCCGGTTCGATTCACGTCTTGCGCAACTTCGAGTCCCGGGGTTTCGAGTGCCTGGAAGCGAGGATTGTGATCCGCCACAAATCCCGTCAACTTTCGGACGAGACCAACCAGTTCTGCAAGAATGCAGAAGATCACTGGGTGCCCAGCAAAAATATAAGCGACTGAATCCTGGCGCCGGTTGCCCCTGTTCCTTGCGTTGCGTTGCCTCGCCTGGCCGAAAACCGGCGATGGCACTGCTGAAGATGCCACCAGCAAAAATGATAAATGTCGCGTGCCCGGTTGCTTGCTGTTCATGGGTCAAAGTCATTGAAAAGTCGGCCATTGTTTCTGGATTTCAATAAAGGCAGGCTGCCGCAAGCAAGCCCACGAATCAAATTACTGGCCCGTGATGTTGATATCTGCTTGAGGTGAAATTGGCTAAACTGCTATCATTCGCGACGCTGAATTCCGCGCAAGGTTGCACGCCAGCATCGTTTTCATACATACCCGTCTTTTAACCGATCAAGTCCTGCAGAGTCCCCAATGAAAAAATACTTATTTACCTTAGTCACCCTGTTTTTGTTTCTCTATGGCTGCGCCTCCAGTGTCACCAAAGATATAATGGTCGATACCGAAGTCGATCCCAAAGCGAACCTCAGCGGTTACCAGAGCTACGCCTGGCTCGGTGCTGCTGCCATTGTTTTCGATGACAAGGGACAGTGGGAACCACCCCAGTTTGACGCCGATGCCGAAATCAAATTCCTCATCGACCGCGAACTTCGCGAACGCGGGATGACCGAAGACTCGGTTAACCCGGACCTGATAATCGCCTATGCTGCCGGCATTGACATGGACAGCATGGCAATCAAAGCCGACCCCGCAAGTGATCTTGAAGTGCTCGAGAACGTGCCGGTCGGTGCGCTCACCGTTATCCTGGTGGATGCCGAGACCGGTCTCGCCATCTGGGCTGGTGTCGCAACTGCCGAGATACAGCAGAGCCCGACTACAGAGACCGTTAAGAAGCGCCTTGATTTTGCGGTCTCGCAAATGTTCGCCAAACTGCCGCGTTAGAAACTGCCACCGGGTTATCTCGTTATCTGTGACGATAACCTTTGTCGCAGCGGGTAATCCTGTCGCAGACTGGTTTTAGTTAGGCGTTTTACAGGCAGCCCAGGCGCATAATAAATTGGTGAGCCTTGGCTGCATTAACCCGCATATCGCAGCGCAGCCGGCGCTGACATTTTATCTGCACTTCCGTCGCCTGCAGTCGCGAAGTATAACGTCATCCTGGCCAGATCCGCGATACCATGGATATTCGATCATGCTGGAGTATTTTGCCGATGAGTTTTAACCTGCCCGGCAATTCACGCCGACTGGCTGGCTGCCCGTTTATCGGGCTGTTGATACTGTCTGTTCTATACGGCGCTTGTCAGTCGAGCCGCGCGGACGACACCGACGCCGGGGAATCGCCCTGGTTGCTGGTGCCAAACCTCAGCGTCGATCCCAAGCTTGGCTCTTCGCTTGGGGTCATGGGTGGGTATATCCATAAATTTGACCCCCTGTCTACGCCATCGATGCTGGTTGCCAGCTACAGCAAAAGTAACAATGATTCGGTCATTGGTGGCGTATTTGGCCAGTTATTTTTTGCTGAAGACCAGCAGAAACTGGTTCTGGGCATCGCTACCGGGGAAATAAACAACGACTACGACGACTTCCTGGGTTCGGGTATACCGGCACAGACAACAGACCAACTCGAGGCTTACTTCGCACGTTATCTGCATCAGGTCGGCGGGGACTGGTACGCTGGTGCCCAGGCGATATCCACAAATTACACGATCGGCGCCGATGGTTTCTTCGATCCGATCCTGGATCTCATCGGCTTGACCGGTTTCGACTCGGCCGGACTGGGCCTTGTCGTTGAATACGATACTCGCGACAACCTCCGCAATCCGACGACGGGGCGCTTTTTGTCAGCCCATAACATTGCCTACCGGGAATCGTTTGGCGGGGATGAAAGCTTTGATGTATACAGCCTCAAATACAGCGAGTATATCGATTTCAAAGCGCAGCAGGTGCTCGCCTGGCAGGTCAAGGGACGCTGGACCAGTGACGCACCGATTGGTGGCTATTCCTCGGTAGATCTGCGCGGCTATGTCCGTGGGAATTACCTCGCACCTAACTATAGCCACGTGCAGGTAGAAGACAGAATCAGCTTCACCGAGCGCTGGGGCATGTCGGTGTTTGCCGGTGTCGGTTGTCTTTATGACGGCTTCTCGGACTGCGCTGAATCCGGCAATCTATACGCGGCAGTTGGCACGGGCCTTATTTATACCCTCAAACCGGAAGCCGGTATCGTGGTGCGCGCCGAAGTCGCCAAGGGCGAAGCTGACGAGTATTTTGCCTACGTCAGCGTTGGAAACCCATTTTAGCTGCTGTCTCACCCCTGACTGCAGCAGGCAGAACCCGTAACAGGACCCCACTCGACAACAACCACCCCAGCAGTCGGTCAGCTTCAAGGGACAGGAAACCAGGTCAGCAAAAGCACAACTCGAGCATCTTCACCGTTGATCACCAGGCGCGTGGAGGCAGGACACAAAATTAGCTGCACCGCCTGGTCTCTCTGACTAGTGACGTCGGTACCTTGAAGCGCCACCCGCTCTCAGCGGCGCCTTGCTATCTTGCAGTGCCAGCAGGTTATTCGAGGTTTCCTGCATATACCGCGCCATGTTTTCGAAATGCTCGGGCGCGCCGACCAGTTCATCCAGCTTGCGCACCAGCGGCCTCAGGTATTGGGCATAGATAAACCACATGATCGCGATCAGTGCCAATGCCACGATGACGATCAGCACAATGCTATAAACAATCAACTTCTGCAGTGCCGAGTCGAGCGCCGAATCAACCAGCCTGCTAGCGTTTTCAGTTGCCTGTGGCAGCGACTCGCTAATTATGACCACGCTGTCACGCGCCGCTTGCAAGCTGCTGGACAGCGCGGCGAGCGGTGCACTTACCTCGCTGATGATCTGCGGTAAGCGCTCGCTCAATGCCTGCGCGCTCTGTGGCAACTGCCGCGCGAGTTCGGCCAGCGCGCTACTTGCCTGCCGAGCGCTGGTTACCGCATCCAGCAGGATTTTCTTCTGTTCATCGTCAAGCGCTGCACTATCCGCCGACAGTTGATCGATGGCGAGCGCGAGTCGATCGATCGAGCCGGCCAGGGATACCGAGGCAGTCGCAAGCCCCGCGGTATCGACTACCACCCGGTCGACACTAACGCTCAGGTATTCCTGGGAGCGAGCTGACTCCGCAGCTGCAGCATCAGCGTCCGAGGCTGCCGCTACCGTGTCAAATTTGAGCACAGCAAACAAAATAGGAATTAACAATGACATTTTCATGTTCAGGGCACTCTGGATGATTTACGACCAGCGAGTCATTTAGACAGTCGCGGCTGCTACCGCATGAATTTCAATAATCCGGGCAAGCTGCTAACCGCCGGGATTCTAATCAGTAACATAGCTACGAGGCATGCCTGACCGCCAGGTCTGATCACTTTATCTCGATATGGAGTCATTACAATTCCTGCGGCGACGCCGATGGCAATTCAAAGACGAGATAACACGGGCCAGCAATAATCACAGTTTCTGCCTGAATTTCATGATACTCGCCGTCACAAACAGGATGACAAAACAGGACAACGCCGCGAAAGGCAACAAAAGATCCACAAGCAAAGTCTTTTTTATCAGCAGTCCGCGAATAATATCCACGAAATAGGTGAACGGAATAATATAACTGATTGGCCGCACTATTTGGGGAATCGCTTCCAGCGGGAAAATAAGGCCCGACAGCAAAATGGAGGGAATTATAATGAATATTGCGATAAACATCGCCTGTTGCTGGGTCTGCGAAATTAACGAGATCAGCAGTCCCAGAGAAATCATCGCGCCGACATATATCGCCGCGAGCAGGAACAACAACAGCTGTGACGACGGTTGCGGTAAATCAAATACGGCCCAGCCCGCACCGAGGATAAAATAGAAATCGACCAGCGCTATAAACACATAGGGCAGCAATTTCCCAATCACAAAGGTCGTTTTTTTCATCGGCGTAACCAGTAACTGCTCGAGAGTGTGCTGTTCGCGCTCACGGACAATGGTTATTCCGGTCAGGATCAATGCGATCTGCATCACCAGGACACCGATAATTCCGGGCAGGAAAAACCAGGTTTCTATTTCGTCCGGGTTGAATAATATCGTCGTATCCAGGATAAACGGCTCCTCGGCGATAACGACGTTGGGTGCATCAGCGGCCGAAAAATACATGTCATTGGTCACCCCTTCACTGGTTGCACTCGACGAGTTGTACTTCATTGCCGTCGCCAACGAAGGCATGGTTCCATCGACATAGAAATCGACATGGGGTTGCTGGTTTTCAGCGAGTAACGCAGAGAAATTAGCGGGTATATGCATCCCGGCCTTGGCGCGCCCGGCTCTTATCTCTTCGATAACCGCCTGTTTTGTTGACACCTCGTATAACTGGAAATAACCGTCGCTCCAGATTCCTGTCTTGATCAAGTTGCTGAATATCGACTGGTCTTCGTCCAGGTAGGCCATTTTGACATTACTCGGCTCGAGCTTTAAGGCAACTCCAAAAAGCAGCAATAACAACAGGGGCATCACCACAATCAACGCGACCAGCCGGGGATCCCGCCTCAATTGCAACAGTTCCTTTTTGACGATTGCCCACATCATCAGTCTGCCTTCCTGTGTTGCGTCAATGCGATAAACACGTCTTCGAGATTGAGTTCACTGGGAACCAGGTCCAGGCGCTCGCCGGTTTCATCCGCGATCACCTGCTCCAGTTGCGACCTCGAGCTGTGATTTGCAACCACGATGCGCAACTCCAGTCCAAATTGATTCACCAGCAGCACCGCCTCGTTGGCCAGCAATGCCTTATGCACCGATGGATTGAAGGCGAATTTCACGGCATATACGGCCACATCGCCGAGGCATTGTTTGATCGTCAGCGGGGTTCCCCTGGCAATAATCCTGCCCCGGTCTATGAACGCCAGTTGATGACATCTTTGCGCCTCTTCCATGTAATGCGTGGTCACAAACAGGGTTTTCCCCCTGGCGCTCAAGGCATAAAACTCGTCCCATAGCAGCTTGCGCGTGACCGGGTCGATGCCCGCCGTGGGTTCGTCAAGAAATAACACATCCGGATCGTGGGCAACAGCACACAGCAGCGCAAGCCGACGCTGGTAACCACCCGATAAGTTACCCGCTCGCTGGTGCCTGAAAGGCTCCAGGGCATAGCGATCCAACAGGTCATCGAGCAGTGCCTCATCGGTAACCCGATACATTTCGGCATAGAACCTGAGGTTCTCCCACACAGTCAGTTCGGCGTATTGGCCAAACCGTTGCGAAACATAGCCAATACGGTTTCTGGCACTGGCAATCGCTGCACCATTTATGGATACCGCGCCAGCATCGCGCTCGACGATTCCACATAACATGCGTATTGCGGTGGTTTTCCCCGCCGCATTCGGTCCCAGCAAGCCGAATATCTCACCCTGCTCAATCGCGACCGAGAAATCGTCCACCACCAACTGGTCGCCATAATATTTGCTTAGCGAGCGGGCTTCGATTACCACGGCGGGATTGGTACCATCGGGATTCACAATCACCTCAAGGACTGGCGGCAAATAGTGTTAAAAAAATCAAACCGATATAGCGGAGGCTTGCTGCCGCGAGTCGTGCAACCACAGATGGAACTCGAGCATACCGATAATAGATCGTCATATTGTCCTGCCTGGTCTCCCAGAGATGCCGCAATCATGCACTTTATTCATGCGAACAACCGTTTACCTTGAGGAAGGCATTTATAACTGCCCACAGATCGCCGCCGCGTCATTTCCGTGCATCGGCACGCAAAGCCGCACGGCGGGACTTTGCCTACCGGGAAGTCACAGCCTGGCTGTTGACCCATCGCAGGATATCCGCCGTACCCATTGCGCCAGCCTGGCGCGCTACTTCGCTGCCCCGGTGAAACAGCGCGAGCGTCGGGATACTGCGGATATTGAAGCTGGCTCCGAGTTGCGGTTCGGCCTCGGTATCGACCTTGAGTAACCTGACGCCAGGTTCGAGCTGGGCTGCCGCCAGCTGGTAAGCAGGCGCCATCATTTTGCAGGGCCCGCACCAGGGTGCCCAGAAATCGACCAGCACCGGGATATCATCTCGCTCGATGTGCCGGCGAAAACCGGCAGCATTCACTGCCCGCGGTTTGCCGTTAAACAGCGGCGCATGACATTTGCCACATCCCGGCGCTTCCTTGAGGCGCGACCGGGGAATGCGGTTGATCGCATCGCAATTTGGGCAGACAAGATACAACGATTCGTTCATAGCAAACCTCAAGCTGAAAAACTGATACTTCCTATATGCGGCAACAAAAACCCTTATCCAGTCTCACCGGGTGGTCCTCAGCCTTCGAGGCGGCGCAAGCGTGCACGCAGCTCCTCCAGCTCTTCCAGCAGGTCCAACGCAAGCGCTGCGCCAGGGGTATTGACGCCAAGTTCCTGTTGCAAGGTGCGCGTGACGCGGACACGGCGCAGGCTGACGACCTGAAAACGCCAGGCCGCGGGCCGCGGGCCGAGGGGATCGAGAATGCCCTCGTCGACCATGTTGACGACATCTTCCCGGGTAAGTTCACAGGCACGGCACAACTGCTCAAGGCTTATCTCCGCTTCGTCTTCGAGCAGCTCACCGACCATCTGATTCGATTTTTCGCTTTTCATAACGGTTTAAACTCCCAGCTTGCGGCGTGGATTGAATTCGACTGCCTGCTCGAAAGCACGGTAGGCTTCTTTCTCGGCCTGCGTGCCGGCGGGCGGTAACACAACCTGTAATACCACGTAAAAATCGCCGGCCGACTTAGCCGGGATGCCCCGACCCTTGAGGCGCAACTTGCGCCCGGAAGCGGAGTTCGGGGGTATTTTCAAATCGACTGTGCCGGTGGGTGTGGGTGCTTTTATCGTGGCGCCAAGCGCCGCCTCCCAGGGTGTTACCGGCAGGTCGAGGTACACGTCTTTGCCTTCGACATGATAGAGCGGGTGACGCGCAAACTCGATCTCCAGGTAAAGGTCACCTGCACCACCTTCGCCGATACCGGCACTGCCCTGCTGCGCGAGGCGAATGTGCTGCCCCTGCTTTACACCTTTGGGGATCTTGACGTTCAGGTTGCGTTCCCTGAGCAGCGGTCGACCATCTGCACCCAGCTCTGAATGCTTCAGCGTCAGTACACGGCTGCCGCCGTGGTAGGCGTCTTCCAGGTCGATCTGCACCCTGGCATGGCTATCCATGCCGCGCGTGTGAAATTCGCGTTGGCCTCGCGCCCGCGGCCCAGCCCGATGTCCCTGCTGTCCGAACAGGCTTTCGAAAAAGTCGCTGAATTGGGCATCCGTAAAGCCGTCACCTTTGAATTCGTAACCCTGGTCCCAGTCGGGTGGTGGCCGGAAATCCTGACCGGCCTGCCAGTTGGCACCGAGTTGATCGTATGCCGCACGTTTTTCCGGGTCCTTGAGCACTTCATAGGCTTCGCCCACCTGCTTGAAATGCGCCTCGGCATCCGTTTCTTTACTGATATCGGGATGATACTTACGTGCCAGCCGGCGATAACTGCGCTTGATTTCATCCTGGGTGGCATCCCTTTTGACTTCGAGCGTGTCGTAATAGTCCTTGAATTCCATCGCTTACTCCGCAACTGGCAAGGTAAAGAGAGCTGTCGCCACGAGCGCGGCGCGACGGAAAATTTGGGATTTTACTCTGCTGTTCATTGGTGGGGCGATCCTCCTTGTTACAGGCGTTGCTCTTTGCACAGCGAAAACGCTTTGTGCCACGGGCACGTCAGCCTCTATTATGCCGCCCGCCCGGGCAAATCAGAACAAGGAATTATTGATGTACATCAACGCGAGGGTAATGAGGTTCAGCGCCCAATGATTATCATTCCCACAGTACAGGGTCCTTCGCGACAAGTCCCCTGGAGATTTGCAGTCGCCCGGCCCGGGTTGCCCCGGTTACCCGCCAGCATAGACATCCTCATCGGCTTCCACGAGGGCCTCGAAGCCGGAAATCAAATCGAATAATTCTTCGTCTATATCAGCCTGGCGTAACTGGTTCAACTGCAGGCGCAGATTTCCCAGCATCCCATCAATATTTTTATCGGCGCGTTCCATCGCAGCCAGGCGACAGGCATTTTCGGCCGCCAGTGACTCGGCGCTTGCCTGGTATAGCGAAATGAAAAGGTATTCCCGAATAAGCGACTGCAGTGTGGCGTTACCAGCGCCCAATATCTCCGGCAGCATTCCTGTAGGCCAACCAACCCCCGCAAGGCTTGCTCTCCATGACTTGTCCAGCGGCAATAATTTCTGGCTGCTTGACCGGTACAATGCCCCTGGTCGGGGCCGGTTGTGAAAGACGTAAAAATGCGCTGCTGCGTTAGCGGCCAGGATCGATTCACTATCGAGCTGAATCCGACCAACAAGCGCAGTGATGCCTTGAACCGAATTCGGAACATTGAAAAGTTCCTGCATCTCCAGCCCCGCATCGACCAATCGCGCATGCACACGCTCACCAACCGCCCAGACAAGAGGCCTGGCGGGCAGGCCGGCCAGGGTTTTTATCGCACAATCCGCTACCGCGTCATTAAACTGGCCGACCAGTCCCTGGTCGGAACCAAACACGATGGCCCCTATAGCGTCAGGCCGCCGGTTACTCGTAGGGCCATCTGCCAGCGCAGTTGAACCGATACCCCTGATACAGGCGCCCAAAGCCAGCTCCACCGTCCGATAGTAGTCTTTCAACGACAGCACCGAGTTTTCATATTGCCCGATACTCGTAGCGGCCATCGCTTTCATGGTACGAACCACCGACTGGAGATCCTCGGCATTAGCGACGAGGCGACGAAGGTTTACCGTGGTATTGCTCACGAACTACCCTGCCGGTTCAAATTCTGCGCTGACATGAATGGGGCGAGTGACTGACGCGCAATTTCGACGATGGCATCACGATCCTCGAGCGCAAATTTGCTCGCGGCCTCGAGACGCTCACCCAGCGCTTGCGGAATCTTCGCCGCCGCTGCCCGCACCGCGGCTTCAGCATCCGGCATCTGCTCGATTGCTATCGGGTCGAAAAGTCTGGCCTGCAAGGCCAACAGGATGGCAATCTGGCCTGGCATCGACACGGGTGAGTTTTCCGCCTGCTTCAGGCAGGCACGGATGCGGCGACCATGTTCGATAATTTCGCGGGTCGCTTCATCCAGGCGCGCTCCAAATCGAGCAAAGCTTTCGAGCTCCTCGAACTGCGCATAAGCGAGCTTGAGGTCTCCGGCTACGCTACGATAAACCGCGCGTTGCGCCTTACCGCCGACACGCGAAACGGATCTACCAACATCGACTGCAGGCATCAAACCCAGTTCGAACAGCGCCGGTGAAAGATAGATTTGTCCATCCGTTATGGAGATCAGGTTCGTCGGAATATAGGCGGATATGTCCTCGGCCTCGGTTTCGATGATGGGCAGTGCACTGAGAGAACCGCCGCCCTGTTGCTCGTTGAGATGGGTCGCACGCTCCAGCAGCCGCGAATGGATATAAAAAATATCGCCGGGGAAGGCTTCACGCCCGGGTGGTCGGCGCAACAATAGCGACAACTCCCGGTAGGCACGCGCGTGTTGCGTCAGGTCATCATAAACAATCAATACGTCACGACCTGCCTCCATGAAATACTCGGCGATACTGGTGGCGGCATAGGGCGCGATGTAGCTCAAACCCGGTGGGTCATTACCCCCGGTCACCACCACAACGGTGTATTCCAGCGCACCCCTGTCACGCAATACTGCCACGGTCTTGGCGACCGCCGATGCTCGCTGGCCAATCACACAATAAACACACAGCACATCCCTGCCCTGCTGATTGAGAATGGTGTCGATCGCGATAGTGGTCTTGCCGGTCTGTCGATCACCGAGGATCAATTCCCGCTGGCCACGTCCGATTGGCACGAGAGTATCGATTACCTTCAGACCGGTCTGCAATGGTACGGTAACCGGGGCGCGATTCATGATGGACGGGGCGTCACGCTCAATGGGCAATCGACTGGTCACGATGACCGTCCCCCTGCCATCGAGCGGGCGCACCAACGGATCGATAACTCGCCCGACCAGGCCCTCGCCGACGCCGACGTCCATGACCCGCCCGGTTCGCTCGACCTGATCACCCGCCTGCAGGTGCGCGTGGTCGCCCAGTAGCACAACACCGATTTCATCCCTGTCCAGGTTGAAGACGATGCCGAACACGCCACCGGGAAATTGAAGTAATTCGTCAAAACCTGCCCCGGGCAACCCTGTCACCCTGGCAATACCCGTGGAAACCGTCTTTATCGTGCCAATTTCATGTAGCCTCAACTCGGCCGCTGAGGTTTCCAGAGCCTGCGTAATATTACCAAGCGACTCGTTGATCACATTCTCTAAATCTTCAGGAAATGCCTTCATTGACTCGACTGCGAAGAAGGTTTATCAGTATTTTGCAGGCGATGGGACGCCCCCACGGGACGAATCATTTCATCCACGGCGGTCTCCAGCGAGGCGAGATAATCCGCTATGCTCCAGGCCACTTTCTGCCCATTGGCGACAATCTCTATGCCATTCACCAGGTCGGGCAGCGTTTCGCAGTCAAACTCTATTTCCTCTGTAAGGATTTCGTTGAGCGCATCCTGAACCGCCGCGCGTTGCTCCTTCGATAGTTCGAATGCACTGCGCAGCAGCAGCTGACCCTGGCCAGCCGTGAGGGCGGCCTTAAAGCTGTTCCTCTTTTGTTCGTCCAACGCATACAGGCGCTTTACTAATTTTTCCACCATTTGCGCATCCAGGCTGACACTGGCGAGCTCAGACAGGACCTTGCGTGAAATCGCAAACACTTCCCGCTGGGTACGGCGCGCAATTGCCTGGTGTAATAATTCAGCGCTTTTGTCGAGGGATTCGCTTTGCTGCAATCTCATCGCATCGACGGCCTGGCGGGCTTCGCCGACAAGTCGTTTATATTCCGCTTTCGCCGCGCGCGTCGCCTTGTCCAGCAGCGCGGCTCGATGCGCCTCGAATTCAGTCTTCTTGTGCAGATAAGCTTCGCGCTGCTGTTGGGCCTCGGCCTTGATCGATTCGGCATTGGCGAGTTCTGCGCTGATGCGATCCTCTCGTGCAGCAACGGCATCGAGTATGGGTTTGTAAAGGTACCGCTTTAACAGCCAGACCAGGACAATAAAATTGAGTAGCTGCGCGGCAAAGGTAAACCAGTCAATGGACACGGATCAGGGCACCACGGCCTGTAAGACACCCTGATTCCAGAAGGGGTTTGCGAAAATCAGTATCATCGAGACCACGAAACAGTAAATCGCAGTGGATTCGATCATCGCCAGACCCACAAACAGGGTTCTGGTAATTGTCGCAGACGCGTCTGGTTGCTGTGCCAGCGAACTCAAAGCGGCGGCTACCGCCCTGCCCTCGGCAAGCGCCGGACCCATCGCCCCGAGTCCGGTAGTGATACCGGCCGTGACAATGGATGCTATCGCTATAGTCGTCATGTCGTACATAGAAAGATCCTCTTGTTCAAGTGATTACTGTTCAGTTGAGATTGCCACACGGGTATCGCGAGTACGCGTCGCGGCGGCGATATAGACCGCGGCCAGGATGCTGAATATATAGGCCTGTACCATACCGGTGAGCAAACCGAGTACGGTCATGAACAGCGGAAAGAAAAAGGGTGCAATGGACAGTAATATGGCAAGGATGACCGTGCCGCTCATCATATTGCCGAACAGGCGTATCGCCAACGCCAGGGTGCGCGAGAACTCACCGATGATATTGAAGGGCAGCATGATGAATGTTGGCTTCACATAAGAGCCGAGATAACCGCCAACTCCCTGTTCCCTGATGCCAAAAAAAGGTACTGCCACAAAGACGCATACGGCGAGCGCCGCTGTCGTGGACAAGGACCCGGTTGGCGGCTCGAATCCGGGAATAATGGTAGCCAGGGCAATCGTGCCCACGAACAAAAAAAGTGTGCCCAGGAAAGGCAGATAGTTCTGTGCCCGCTCGAGACCGATCTCCTCGATCTGCCGGGTAATGGCAATCACTACCATCTCCAGTAAATTTTGCCAGCGCGCACGCTGCAGGCCGATGCTCAGTTTGCGCGTAATAAGCCAGGAGCCAACCACCAGCACGGCCATTGCGACCCAGCTAAAAACGATGGTGGCATTGAGTTTGAACAACCCGTACTGCCAGTAGATTATCTCGTCGGGGCTAAGATGCACGCCCGGCCTCACTCACTCTGGAATCAAAGATCAGGTCAAAATGACCGGTCAACTTTATAACGACCACGCGCGCCAGGACGAAACC
>JAJDOF010000136.1 GCA_022340305.1 Gammaproteobacteria bacterium | reverse complement strand
GACCGAATCGGGGCCTTCCCCGTTACTAAAACTGACCACCGGCGCAGAGGACCTGCCCCCGTCAATGATGGTCACCAATGGCCCTTGTTCACTGATCAGCTTAATAGCCTTGCCGCGAAAATCTATGGTTCCCAGGTATGTTCCCGGTGCTACCAATACCGTGTCGCCGTCTGTGGCCATATCAATCTGGCCCTGGATGATCGAAGCAGGAAGCAGGCTCCCAGCTGTCGCGGCAAAATTCTCCGCGTCGCCCGCGGCATCTTGCGGAGAATCACGGCAAAAAAGAAAGAGTGTTAAAAAACAGAAAAGAACGTCAACCGTATTTGCAGGTTCCTCTGCAGATGACCCATCAGATGACCCATCAGATGACCGGTCGCAAGCGGCCACGGCAAAGCAGAAAACACCTATTGTGGCTATACGTAAAAGTCGGTTGGTAAATTTCATCTTGATCACCATGACTGCATTGCATTTGAAAAATAATGCAGTCGAAATTAGGCGCATAAGTTGCAAATGGCAACTTAATTCGATCAAGTATTGGATAGTGCTACCAGTAGCAGCACTCGACAAGCCTTCGTGGCGGGTATGCAGGCGATGCACGATGGGTCTGGCGGCGTTACGGAACGCAATGCTACCAGGCCAGTTACCGGGTGTTGTTGATAGCGAACTGCTGAAGTCGCTTAACAGCCACACCGCCTGTTATCAAGAATGGCGTGACCACTGCCTCAACTGATCAGGCTGGCGGGGTATCAGGACTGCGCGAAATAATTCTGTAAAAAGGTCTCGAAAGGAATATCGTCGGCGGCTTCGATCGCCTGCTGCCTGGCGATCGAGTCGCGCGCAAGCCCTTCGAAATGCCGGAGTTTGGCCTCATCGAGCGGACGCTCGTCAAACCACTGCTGATGCTGACGCGACTTGCGCAGGGCGAAGTGATAGAACTCTTCACCGTTTTGCTCCATTTCCGCGAGCATGCGCGCCGACGGAGTCAGGTCCGGACTGGTAATCTTGGCACGTTGCCGTTGCAGCGCATCGCAGTAACTATGCACACGGTTATCCTTGTCCAGCAAGTCACAGCCGGCTGACATCTGTTCAAAAATTTCGTTGGCCCAGTCACGCAGCAAAACTTCTTCGCCATTGCGGCGCAGTTTCAACTGCGGATCACGGCCACGCACGGCAACTTCGTTGAGGTTGTATTTGATTGCGGCAAATTCGGCATCGTCATAGGGCGCGCTCGGCGTCAACAGGCTGAACAGCAGGAAAGATTCGAGGAAACGCATCTGCTCCTCGCTGATGCCGAGCGGCTCAAACGCATTGACATCCAGCGAGCGCAATTCGAGATAGGCGACACCACGCCTTGCCAGCGCCAGTGTCGGTTTTTCTTCACCCCGTAAAATCTGTTTTGGGCGCACGCTCGAATAGTACTCGTTTTCGATTTGCAGTCTGTTGCTATTGAGTTGTTGCCACTCGCCGTCACGCACCATTTCGATTTTGGCGTATTCGGGATAGGGTGTGGAGATCGCCGCCTGTAAACTGTCGACATAGCCCTGCAGGCTGTTGTAATTAACCTTGATGCTGGCCTCGCCTCCCTTGTCGTTCTGGTAACCGATATCGCCCATGCGCAGCGAAGTTGCGTAGGGCGCGTAGTAGGAGTATTCACGCCATCTTTGCAGCGAAGTCGGGCTCGCCCCGAGAAAGGACGCACAAATCGCCGGTGATGCGCCGAACAGATAAGGCACCAGCCAGCCGAAGCGCTGCAGGTTGCGCACCATGCCGATATAGGAATCAGAGATGAAGGTCTGCAGATCACCTTTGTCACCAACCACCGATTGCATCAACTGCCAGAACGACTCGGGATAGGAATAGTTGAAATGCACTCCGGCAATGGCCTGCATCATGCGCCCATAGCGGTGTCCGAGGCCGCGCCGATAGGCGGTTTTCATACGGCCTGCGTTGGAACTGCCGTACTGTGCGATCGGAATACTGGCATCGCCTTCGACGACGCAGGGCATGCTGCTGGCCCACAGAAACTCGTTATCGAGCTGGCTGTAAACATAACGATGGGTATCGTCGAGGAAGCCCAGCGTATCGCAGAAGTGGTGAAACGGTGGTGTGACAAATTCAAGCAAGGCTTCGGAATAGTCGGTAGTAATGCTGGGATGGGTCAAAGCCGACCCGAGTGTTGCCGGGTGTGGTGTCTGGGCGATTCCGCCATCGGCGGCCACGCGCAGGCTTTCTTTTTCCAGGCCGACCTGACGTTGCTGTAAAACTTTGCGGATGTCGCTGTCGAGCAATTGCGCGACACGTTGTTCAATTACGGATTTCAATACGGGATCCTGGATAGTTCCGGCTAATTGCAGGGTGCGATTGTGCCTAGGTGGGGCCCCAGATGCAAAAAAATCAACCGCTGTGTACAGCTTGTTGCTGGTCGCGCCACAGTACGCCGGTGAGGCAGCCGACATTGCCCGCCGCGCGTGACAATTCGTCGGTCGGGCAGGTCAGGCAGTCGATGCCGAGTTTCTCGAACTCGTCCTGTAGCGAGGTCAATCCGGCGACCATCAGGATGCGCCGCGGACCCAGGGTTACAAAGTTGATGCCGCGGTAACTGGCCTGATCGTCGTGAAAGTCTGGAAAGATTACCTGATAGCCGAGCTCACGCAACTGGATGACGCAGCGGTGCGGTGTGCGCCGCGGCCAGCAGATCGCGAGGTCACGGTCGACGATGCGCAGCATGCCCATGAAATGCATGCTGCCGAACGGCATATCCACCGCGATGAGCTCGATACCGAGGCCGCTCAGCAGGTTGCCGATCTGGAGGATGGCGACATCGTTGGTGCGCAGGCCACGACCGATCATGGCGGTTTTTTCGTCGAGCCACATCAGGTCGGCCCCTTCGAAGGTGGCATTTCCGGTCAGCGTTGCGAGGATTGGAATACCCAGTGCCGCAAGCTTGCGCGCCACCTGGCGTTCTTCGCCGGCGCGTACCGTCGATGCTGGTCGCGCCAGGATCGCACCGTGGGGCGTCATCACCAGCAGGTCTGCACAAAACATCAGGTTTGGCGCGCAGGGCAGGTCGGGCTCGACCGCATGGACTTCGACACCGGCTGAGCGATAAGCTTCGACCATTGCCTGATGTTCCTCGCGTGCGCGCCCGAGATCTACGGTATCGAGCATCTGTATCGCGTCATGGTCGTCCTGCGCGGCGTTCAGCTCTTCGCCCGGGCAGTGCACCAGCACCGATTTCAGTAGACCCCATTCCGAGTCGATGCCACAGTCGGCCCACAGCCCGCCCAGCTCTTCGCGGTGCGTGGCCAGACGCGGCGACCAGTTATCACCGCCGTAGGCCGCGCTGCCGAAAGTGCTGGTGGAGGATTTATCGTTGGACACCATGCGCTATCTGGCCGCCAGTTGTGTCTCGATTAGCGCCACCCAGAAGTCTGCGCCGATACACAGAATTTCATCGTTGAAATCATAGGCCGGGTTGTGCAGGCTGCAACCACCGATACCTTCGGCACCGTTGCCGAGCAACAGGTATGCGCCCGGGCGGGCTTGCAGCATGTAACCAAAATCCTCGGAGGTCATCGCCGGGCGACTGTCACCAACGACGTTGTCTGCACCCACTACGGCGGTAGCCACCGCCGCTGCGATTGCGGCCTCGGCAGGCGTATTCACGGTGGGGATGAAATTCCGCTGATAACTGAATTCGTAGCTCGCGCCGTGGGCGGCACAGATACCGGCAATAATGCGTTCCATGGTTCCCTCGATGTGATCCTGCACCTTGATGGTCAGCGAGCGCGTGTCACCTTTCAGCAGTACCTGGCCCGGCACCACGTTCACTGTGCCGTTGGTGATGAACTCGGTGAAGGAAACGACCGCGCTGTCCAGCGGGTCGAGCGAGCGTGATACCAGTGTCTGCATCGCAGTCACGATTTCGGCGCCGATGACGATTGCGTCCTTGCCGAGATGCGGCATCGCGGCGTGATGGCCGACGCCGTTTATGGTGATTTCGAAATTATCTTCCGCTGCCATAATCGAGCCCGCGCGTACCGCGAATTTGCCGGTTTCCAGTGAAGGAAAATTGTGGATGGCATAGACCGCATCGATCGGAAAGCGCTCAAACAGGCCATCGGCGATCATCGCGCGCGCGCCATCGCCGTGCTCCTCGGCGGGCTGGAAGATAAACGCCACGCTGCCGTTGAAGTCACCGTCACGGGCCAGGTACTGCGCCGCTCCCAGCAGCATTGCAGTATGGCCGTCGTGCCCGCAGGCGTGCATCTTGCCATCGTAGAGCGAGCGATACTCGAACGAGTTCTGCTCCTGTATCTTGAGTGCGTCCATGTCGGCGCGCAGGCCGAGCATGCGGTTGCCATTGCCCTTCTTCAGCACGCCAACGACGCCGGTGTTGCCGATGCCGGTATGCACTTCGAGGCCGAACTCCGCGAGCAATTCGGCGACCCGCGCCGCGGTGCGTTGCTCTTCGAAGGCGAGTTCCGGGTGGCGGTGAATATCGTGCCGCCAGGACTGCATGCTGGCCTGCAGGGCCGAGGTATGTGTGGTGAGCCGTTTCATGGTGTAAAGTGTCGTCAACTCTTGCACAATTTACAACCATGTTCGCAAAACATTTGCAGCTGCTGCGCAGCGAGCTTGAGCGCGCCGGAATCGACGTTGCCATTATTACCGATGACGATTCGGTGTATTACTACAGCGGTTACTACGATTACCTGCACATGGAGTTTGGTCGCCCGACCTTGCTGATGGTGGCACGCGATGGCCCGAGTCTACTGATTACCCCGGCGATCGACGCAAACATGGCGCTCGAGCATGCCTGCGTCGACCGTATCGAGGCCTGGAACGACGGTCTGGGCCGGGAGTGGCGCGAACACATCCCGGCGATGTTGCCGGGCAACGCGCGCATTGCCATCGAAATGACGGCAATGCCGGCAGTAGTGCGCGGTTATATCGGCTCGTTGGTGACAGCGGATCGGCTCGTCGATGTGATGCCGATCGTTGCCTCGATGCGTATGATCAAGTCCGAACCGGAATTGCAGCTGGCGCGTCATGCGGGTTTGGTAGCAAACGCCATGATGGCGGCAGGGCGCGAGGCGATCGGCGCCGGTGTCGCCGAATTCGAGGTCGCGCTGGCGACTTCGCAGGCCGGCACGCGCAAGTCGGCCGAGTTGCTGGCGCAGCACTACCCGGAGAGCGAAATGTCACCCAATACCCATTTCCTGCAAATCATGGCCTCGGGTGAGGGCATCATCAAAACCCATCATCGTGCGTCCAACCGCGTGATGCGTCGCGGTGAACCAGTGTTCCTGTGCTTTTGTGGCATGACCAATTTCCACAAGTTCAAGCTTGGCTTTGACCGCACTTTCTGGATAGACGAGATCGTCGATGAAACGCAGATCGGGGTGTACCAGGTCGCGCTCGATAGCCAGGCCGCGGCATTGTCGGAACTGCGTCCCGGGGTGGTTGCCGAGGATGTCCACGCCGCCTATGCCGAGGTGATTCAGTCCGCCGGCTACGAGTACCCGTTTCGCTGCGGTCGGGGCACCGGTTTCAGCTATCTCGAAAAACCACAGTTGGTGACCGGTGACAGGACAGTACTGCAACCCGGCATGGTGCTTGCCGTGGATGGCTCGGTGACCACCGCCAGCTTCCGCGCCCAGGTCGGCGACAGTTTCATCATCACCGCGAATGGCTGCGAGGCCATCACCGCGCACCCGAAAGCCATCGAGGAGGTGATCCTCGCCGGCCATTGATTACCCTGTCGGTCGAAACCCGACGCAGCCATGGGAGACTGCCATGATCGTACGCTCAAAAAATGAATTGATTGATACCCCGCGTGACGTGCGCGGCGAGTTCTGGGCGAGTCGCCGCTTTCTGCTGGCCGAGGATGGGGTTGGCTTCACCCTGACCGAAACCACCGTTGCCGCAGGCTCGGAGCAGGTGCTCTGGTACAAATACCACGTCGAGGCCAATTACGTCATCAGCGGCGAAGGTGAGGTTGCGAATATGGCGACCGGCGAGGTTTTTGCGCTGGCGCCAGGGACGATATACGTGCTCGACCGGCATGAGCGTCACCGCCTGAAGGCCTTCAGCGAATTGCGCCTGGTGTGCGTGTTTACGCCCGCCCTGACGGGTAGTGAAACCCATGACGCCGATGGCGCCTATGCCCCACCCGCGGAATGATCGCCGAGCTGTTGTTGGTGCTCCTGGCGCTGGTAATTTTCGGGCCTGTTACCGCCAGCTGCAATGGGTGGTGTTAATTATCGCTGCTGGCTGCCTGAAATTTTTTAACAGGCACAATTCTGCGCCTGTTAAAACAGGTCCAGCTTGATGCCGACACCGACCAGGCTCGAATCGACTTCGGTGTCAAATTCGAGATACTCGACGTAGATATCGATGGTGTCCAGAATGTCGAACGCTATTCCCGCACCATAGAAGGATTCGCTACCGTCGGAACTGTCACCATTGACATCAAGCGAAACCTCGGCAATGCCGATTTTGCCGTAGAGTTCGATAAATGGTCCCAGCGGAAGCCCTGCACTAGCAGACAGCGCAATCGCGTCGGCATCAACATCGATACCATCAATGCTGTACTCGCCGAGGTCGTAGCTGCCGAGTTCAGCGGATAGCATGAAGACACTGGAGTCGATCAGGTGATAACCGACCAGGAAACCGAGCGTTGCGTCGCTGTCATCCAGACTGTCGACTTTAGCTTCGCTCTGGTAGGTCCCGGCACCGAAATAAAATCCGTCGGCGGCAGCATTCGTTTGAAATCCGATCAGCAAAAAGGTGAAGGCCAGCGCGGCAATCTTAAAATTATCCAGGTTTTTCAAAATAGCATTTCCAGGGTTTCTCAAGGTTGCGGAAGATACCTGAAGCTGGCTGGTTTATACAGGTAATGTTGTGCGTCGTTTTTACGACGGGTGTGCCTGGTTGCCAGCGACGTATTTCAGTATCTGTACTACCTGCGCGGGGGTTTGCGCCCAGGCCATCGCAGCGGCGTCGACTTCCTTGAGTGGATGCACAATGTTGGCGTCGTGCAGGGTAATGTAGGGTTTGCCGAGAGCCGCACAGTAACCGGCGTCAAAGGCTGCGTTCCACTGTTTGTATTGATCGCCGAAGCGTATCACTGCGATATCGCATTTGGCCAGCAGTGTGCGCGTGCGAATGGCGTTGACCCTGGAAGACTTGTTATCTCGCCAGAATCCCTCTGATTCGGGTTCCAGCATATCGCCTGCACTATCGCTGGCCTCGTGATCGGTGACCGCTGAAGTGAACTCCGTGGGCAGCTTGAGTGCGCCAGCGCCATCGATAATCTGTGCGCGCCAGTCGGTATGGATTTCTCCGGAAAGATATACGGTCCAGGTCATAGCCGTCTCCTGTAGCAATGGTTGGGGTTGATTTTGCAGGGCGAAAAAGTGCACCGCAGAGCATTATTTAATAAATCAGGCGATAAAGACAATGCTAAGATGTCTCGCGTCCAATTTCGGGACCAGGGAATTTGCATTGTCAATCTATCGAAACCACGTCGCCACACTCATTTTGCTGCTCTGTGTCTGTTTTACACCGACGCATGGTCACGCGCAGTCGGTGGTTGTACCCGAGGCCGGTATTACGACAGAACTGCTGAACGGTCGTATCCAGGAAGTCGAAGCATCCGCGGCGCTGGACGATGCCAGCAAGTCGGTGCTGCTCGATCTATACCGCAAATCGCTGGGCCTGATAAATCAGCGTCAATCCTACGAGGCCAGCACCCTGGATTTCGCCGAGATACGCGAAGCGGCGCCGAAACAGGCCAGCGCACTGCGCGCACAGCTAGAGCAGTTGGAGATGCGCGCTCCACCCGCCCTTCCTGATACGCTGAAGAAAAAATCGCTATCACAACTCGAGCAACTGCTGCTCAGCGAGAAAGCCTATCTGTCCGGACTGCGCAATACGCTTGGCGAAGCCGGCGCCTTGCTCGAGGCGCAGTCGCTGCGCTCACAGCAGGTGCGGGCGCGACTCGAGCAGATACAGCAGCGGCAAGCCGAGATCACCCGGGAAATAAAGGTTGCTGGCACCTCAGCGCAAGCACAGCGCCTGGCAGAGGCACGATTGTGGGCGCTGCAACTCGAGACGCGCGCGCTGGCTGCGGAAACCGATATGCTGAATCAGGAATTGCTCAGTCAGCCGATGCGCATTGAGCTTTACAGTGTGCGACGCGCCAAGGCCTCGCGCGAATGGGATCGACAACAGCGCTACGTCGATATGATTGGGGCGCTGGTGGGAGAGCGGCGTGTCAGCGATGCCGAGACCGCCAAAAAGGCTGCAGAAGAGGCTGAGCGCCAGACCTTTGGCAAGCATCAACTGGTGCAGGAAATAGCGCAAAATAATACTCGGCTGACCGAGGACCTGAACCAGTTGGCGGCCCAGGTGGACAAGATCAGAGCGGATGAAAGTGTGGTCACCGACCAGACCAAACGCTTTTCGTCGAATTTCCGCCTGTCACGACAAAAACTGGAAATTGCGGGCCTGAACCAGGCGTTGGGACAGGCATTGCTGCAGCAACGCAACACGCTGCCGCGCGCCAAAGATTTCAATACAGCCGAAAAGCGGCGCCAGCAACTGGTTGTCGAATCCAGCCTGCGCCAGATACGCTATCAGCAGGAGCGCGCGCGCCTCAGTGATGTCGAAGCCTATATCGATGATTTGTTGGGATCCCTGTCGAGCGCCTGGCAATCCTGGATACGTGACGAGGTTCGCGATCTGGCGCTGCAACGGCGAGACCTGCTGGACAAGGCTATCGCGACCGACGATAGCCTGTTGCAGGCGCTGAGCGAACTCGATTTTGCGCAGCGCGAGCTGTCGAAAGTAGTCGCCGACTATAACCAGTTTCTCGATGAGCGCCTGCTGTGGGTGCGCACCGGTGCTCCCCCGTCCTGGCAGATGCTGGACTCTATCGGCCGCGCACTGTCCGTCTTTGTCTCCGCTGACAATTGGCTGGATCTCTGGAACGCGGTGGTCAAACCGCAGTTCTTCCCCTGGGTGCTGTTGTTGGGATTGGTGCTATGCGGCCTGCTGATGAAACTGAAGTCGCCCTTGCGCGCGTCCTTGCGGCGCAGTGGTCGCAATGTGGGTCAGCTGCGACACGACCGCTTCCTTTTCAGTATTCGAGCCTTGCTGCAGACCCTGGTGATGGCGCTGCCCTGGCCGATCCTGTTTACTGCGCTGGGGTTGCATCTGCAGTTGGCGCATACGGTCGATGGCATCAATATCAATACCCATCTTTACCAGGTGGCTGACTGGAGCGGTCAGTTCGTCCCTTCGGTCGGTGCTGCATTTTACGATATTGCCCTGTATACCTTTTACTTTGTTGCGTTTCGCGAATTCTGCGATCGCCGGGGTCTTGCCGTTGGCCATTTTCACTGGAATCTTTTTAGTACCGAATTGTTGCGCAGTGAAACCCTGCGCCTGATGGTGGTATTTCTTCCCGCGGTGTTCCTGTTGGTCGCCACCATAAACTATGAGCCGGAGGCCCTGGCCGGTGGTTTCAGTCGTTTGCTGTTTTGTATCATTATCGTGGCGCTGGCCTGGTTCTTTGGGCGCATCCTGTCGCCAACCCAGGGTGCGCTGCGCGACTATTACATCGATAACCCCGGTAATCTGCTCACCTGGGGCCGCTACTTCTGGCTTGGCCTGGGCCTGGTATTGCTCTGCCTGCTGGCGGTACTGGCGCTCGCAGGTTATGTCTATACCGCGGCTCAACTGGGTGCTCGATTGATCGATACGCTGTGGTTGATCGTCGCGATCATTTTGATTCACCAGCTGGTGGTGCGCTGGGTGGTGTTGCTCGAACGCCAGCTGGAATTCAGGGATGCGCTGGAACGTCATCGGGCACAGCGCGCCGCCCGCGAAGCCCTGGAAAGCGACGGCACCGCAATCGACAACGTAGAAGAGCCGGAAATCGATTTCGGGGCGCTCAGTGAAGACACCAAGAAACTGATTAATTCGGCCCTGATCGTGGTTTCCGTCCTGGGTATGTGGGCGATCTGGTCGGAAGTGCTACCAGCGTTTCGAATTCTCGATGAAGTCACTCTGTGGAGTTACAGTGCCAATGTCAATGGCACTGCTCAGCTGGTGCCTGTCACTCTCGGTAATGTGATTACCGGATTGCTGATCATTGTGCTGGGCACGATTACGGCGCTGCGCCTGCCGGCGCTGATGGAGATTGCGCTGTTCGCGCGCTTCAATTTCACCGCGGGTAGTCGTTACGCGATTTCGAAATTAACTCAATATTCGATCATCGCAATCCTTATCGTCATGGTGTTCTCCGTGCTGGGCGGTAGCTGGGGTGAAATCCAGTGGTTGATCGCGGCACTCGGTGTCGGTATCGGTTTCGGACTGCAGGAAATCATTGCCAACTTTATCAGCGGCCTGATCCTGCTGTTCGAACGCCCGATCCGTATAGGCGACATTGTAACCGTCGGTGACACCTCAGGCGTGGTCACCCGGATTCGCATTCGATCGACTACCATCCGTAACTGGGATCAGCAGGAACTGCTGGTGCCAAACAAGGAATTTATCACCGGTCGTTTGCTCAACTGGACCCTGTCCGACCCGGTGGCGCGCATCGTGATCAGCATCGGTATCGCCTATGGCAGTGATGTCGAGCAAGCCCTGAAAATCCTCCTCAATGCCGCCAACCAGCACGAACGCGTGCTTGAAGAACCAGCATCCCTGGTCACCTTCGAAAGCTTTGGTGACAATGCGCTCGATATCAAGTTGCGTTGTTACATCGGCTCGATGGATCACCGGCTGCAGACACTCAGCGAACTGAACCAGGTAATCAACCGTGATTTCGCCGCGGCTGGAATCGTGATTGCATTTCCGCAGCGCGATATTCACCTGGATACATCGCGACCACTGGAGGTAACCCTGCACCGCGTAAAGGAAGAAGCCGACCCGGCCTAGAGTCCTGTTAGCGGGTCGTGGCCAGGATTATTGAAAACGAAGCCAACTGTCCCAGGTGGCGATGGACTCGGCGATCATCGCGTAACCGTCATCACCCGGGTGCACCTTGTCGCCTGCGTTGAGTGCAGCCAGGTAACGTGGGCTATTGAGGAATGCGGGGAACAGGCGCAGGTAATCAATACTGACTTCCTGCGCGAGTTGTGCATAGGCCGAGTCGTAATGTGCGATCTCGGCGTTGTACATCGTCCAGGTGTCAAACTCGGTCCGCAGCGGGTTAACGCTCTCATCCAGCGGTGTGGGGCCGATCCACAACACCTCGGTAACTAATTTCGCTTCCAGCAGCAGCTGGCGTGCAACGCCGATCGACTCTTCAAGGTCGACCTGAAGCTCGCCGTTGGCCGGTCTGGAAGCGTCGTTGAAGCCAAAGGCGAAGAGTATCAATCCTGCGGCATTGCGGCTCCTCGCGTCGACTTCGTTGCGCCAACGCCGCGCAATATCCAG
>JAJDOF010000102.1 GCA_022340305.1 Gammaproteobacteria bacterium | reverse complement strand
AAGACTACGACGTTGATAGGCCAGGTGTGGAAGCACAGTAATGTGTGTAGCTAACTGGTACTAATTGACCGTGCGGCTTGACCATATAACACCCAAACAACTTTATGTTGTGTGTTATGTCGCGTCATACCGATGCAACATTACTTCTTGTTACAGATTTCAAATTCAGCAGGGAAGAGTATTTGACTTCTCTGCACGGAGAAAGGGTTGGCAACAATCCTTTTCTCTAAAACAGTTTGCTTGGCAACAATAGCGTTCTGGACCCACCTGATCCCATCCCGAACTCAGAAGTGAAACGGAACTGCGCCGATGATAGTGTGGGGTTTCCCCATGTGAAAGTAGGTCATTGCCAGGCATTAATTCAAGAAGCCCCGTAGCTATGCTGCGGGGTTTTTTTTTACCTCATTACAATATCGGACCAGGGCTGGTCAATTCATCGTCTCGATACCATCAGTTAACGAATCGAGGAATGTTGATTGAAATCTTTGGCGCCGAAATCAGCGACAACCCTATGGATGAACCTGAAGCGCCATGCCAGGCGTTACGCACGCAGGCCGAGTTCGACGACCGCGAGTAGCTGCAAATTGCTGATGCGGCGGAGGCACTGTTAAAGGTGATTGGCTGTCAGACAGACCCCGAAGGCTGGTCATTGATTTGGACCACCGGGTCAATTTTCAAGATACTGGTGAGGTTTTGTCCACGGCTTCTGCTATCTGACCGACGATCCACTCCAGCTCGCTTTCTATGCCAAGCCACAGTGGCAAGCTGACCAGGCGCTCGCTCAAATCGCGGGAGACGGTATCTGAGTATCCTGGTTGATCCATGCTGCTTCCTGTCGTTAAGTGTAATCGCACCTGTCCCAGCCGGTGATCCGGATTTACGCTGGCGAGCGGACCTGGTGGCAGCCAAGTATAGGCAAAATAGTAGCCCCGTCCTCTAAGCCACCGCCTGTGACCTGCTCGACCGTGGGAAACCAGGGTGCTCGGCGGTTTACTTGCGCGCCACAGCTGCGGAATTATCCGCGCCTTTTTAAAGGCATTTCGCTAAAAGTTGCTCGCTGCTCAGGTACGAACCAACGAGCAGCTTACTGTCGTTGCTCGCTTCCAGGGTGATTTGGTAAAGCCGGGTGGGGTGATATTGCCTGGAACATAGGCACAGGCTTTTATTAACCAGGCAGACAGATTTGACTCGAGCCTGAAGCGGCCTGCAAACGAGTCCGGTAGCGTCGCTTCCTCATTGTTGTTACTGCATCCGCTCGGTCTCTGCAAATTCGATCCCCAGCGCGCGCAACTGATTCTCGATCACCGGGTCGCGGGTCCTGAGCCAACGCTGGTAGAGGGCCAGTATCTCGTCGGTGGTCAGGCGATGTGTTCGGGAGCAGGCGTTAGCCACCATTTCCAGCATGCGGGTGAAGGTGTTGGCCAACTCGGCGAAGATGTGGCGGTTCGTTTTCGCATTGTCGGCTAGATAGTCGTAAGCGCTGCCTCCCATACCGACGACATAGTCCTGCAAAATACCGCGGCGGCTGAAGCGTTGCGGAAACAACGCACCGAGGAAAAGCGCCATATCTCCGAGTTGCTGCAGCATCAGGCAGCGTTCGCGGGCGTTGTCCGCCTCGATGGCGTCACTGTAGAGCAGGGCTAACGGGCGCAGCATCATGCCGTCCTCCTGGTAGCTAAACAATTGTTCGCTATGACCGAAGCGTTCCAGCAGGTTGCCCAGGTACCAACAGGTGTCCTCGTGGGGCGGCGGGTTGAAGCGCTTCGCGTAGCGGATAAGACGTTGGCTGAAGTAGCTGGAAAGGGACGTTTCCGTAATGGGCCGTTGCTGCATCTCAAAGCGCATGGATAACTCCTACCTCGATACAATTATTTTTAACTATAGACCAGAATTTCCAAGTTTATCAACGGGATCGGGAACAAGGTACTGCAGCCTGGCAGTTGGTAAGGTTTGTAATCACCGAACTCCCTGAGCCACCGGCTATTTGTGGAAATTGTAGAATGTTTTATGCTGTGGGTTATCTCGCATCCTGACAGTGTAACGCTCATCTCGGTAGAGTAATCGATTTTCAGGTTTCCACAGGGGCGGTTCGATTGATGACAATCGGCCCTCACTTAACAGCACAGAGCGCTGCTCAATCCACCGCATCTCGCTGGCCAGCTACCCTTCACCCGATTTCAAGGGATAAACTGGACGTGTACTTTTTTCCAGGTAATAGGGCATCATTTTCGGCACCAGTTTACGCAGGTTTTCTATTCTTTTCGCTGGCGCCGGGTGGGTGCTGAAGAAGTCGAACTCGCCGTTACTCCCCGAGTTTTTTGCCATTTTTTCCCACAGGCTGACGGCGGCGTTAGGGTTATAGCCCGCGCGCGCGGCAAGTTCGATGCCGATGACGTCGGATTCCGCTTCTGCAACGCGACTATTGGGTAACTTGATGGCAAGTGCGGCGGCAAGCGAGGCACCGGCAAGCGCCACCCCGGGCTCGTCACGGGTTACCGCAAACGCGGTGACCGCCAGGTCGGTGGCCAGCGCCACGGACATTTGTTCGCTAGTGTGCGCCGACAGGGCGTGGGCGATCTCGTGTCCCATCACCTGGGCTATCTCGTCGTCGCTGGCCTGCAGTTTGAGAATCAGTCCCGAATAAATGGCCATCTTGCCACCCGCCATGCAGAAGGCATTAACGGTCTCTGGATCATCGATGACCTTGACACGCCAATCCCAGGTTTGCGTTTCCGGCCGAAATTTAATTGCCTGGGCAATGAGCCTGGCGGTGATCTGGTTAACCTTGGCGGCCAGTGCCGGATCGCTATCGATTTTACCTTTCGCATCAAGCGGCGCGAGCATCTTGACATAGGCCTCGCTGGAGGCGCTGATCGCCTGCTTTTCCGAGATGATCATGAATTGCGAGCGGCCGGTGACGGGATTGGTGGCGCAGCCGACGATCGACAGCATCAGGGCAATAAGTGTTGCAGTACGAACTAACATTGGTAACAAGGGAAGCCTGCCTCGAGAATGAATCTGCAATCAGTATACCCTTTGTCATGCAACTTGCGGAATGTTGTGAACGGATCTGCGGGACAACCCATCGAGCGCCCGACAATCGGAGCAAAGTCCATTCAGCGCCCGCTTAACCCCGCGCCAGTATTCGATCAATGGGGCATTGGGCATGTGGCGCGGTTAATACCCGGGTACTCAACCGGTTAAACAACGTCCCTACGGTGGCTTGCCCGGGAAACTCAAAATATCAGGGAAGTACCACCATATACCTTGGTAAACCCAGAATCGGGGTCGTGTGCGTAATCGATCACCAGGGTGGTATTTACGAAAGATTGAATTTTCCAGCGCAATCCCAGGCCGACGGTTTGATGCCAGTCATGATCGTTGAACTGATTATACTTATCAAAAACGTTACCGATGTCGGTGAAAAATGCCAGCCGAAAATTGCGCATGCTGGCGAAGCCCTTGAGGTATTCGATGTTTGCCTGCCACAGGCCGTTGCCGGTGACCTCATCTGAATCGATGCCGCGCAGGGTGTAGGCACCGCCAAAACTGTAGTTGGGGCTATCGAAAACATCTTCCGAGGCCAGGGAGAGGAGATAGCGAGAATTCAGGTTATCGAAATCGTTGAGGCGATAGTAAAGCCGCGCCTCGAGTGAAAAGTGGGCTGCATCGATATCGCTGCCTAGCTCATAGATTCCACGGTTGAATTCCATGGCGAAAAACCGCCCGTAGCGCCGATACTTTTCCTCGTGTATGTCATCGTACTCGAGACGCAGACCGAGGGTTGCATAGTTACCGAGGCCGAGCGTGTCAGCTGGCGCATCCTCGTCCCAGTAACGGTGCTGGGAATTAATTTTAGCCAGTATTGTGATGGGGTGGCCAAGCGGGTTTGACAGCCAGTCGCGGCCAACCAGGAATGAAAATGAGTCACTGAAACTTGTAATGTCCTCGTCTTCCGTAACCAGGGAACTGGTTCGGCTGAGCGAAAAACGCAGGTCATAGGGGGTTTCCAACATCGGCCAGTCATAGTTGAATTTTGTTTCCTGGGTCGTTTGGCCGGATTGGTAGTCTCTTTCGGAAATCGTGGCTTCGAGCGTATGGTCCGCGCCGAAGAGGTTATTACCCTGGTATTTCCAGCCCTTCTCGATTACGCCGTCGGCGTTACGGCTGAGTCGGGGGTAAAACAGTTGATAATATCTCTCCCTGACCCGGATGGTCACCGTGGTACGGGCCTGGCATAAATCATCGACGCGGATTTCGACCTTGCGGAACAGGCCGGTATCATATATTTCCTGTCGAGCGCGCTCGATAGCGACGGAATCCAGACGTTGCCCTGGAACCAGCCCCGAGCGTTGCAGCAGGAATTCCGCGCGCGTAACCTTGTTACCCTCGTATTCGAAGCGCTCGATGATAGCGGAGCAGGAATTGGCTTGAACTTCGGCGAGTAATGCCGTCGGAAACAGCGCAATCAGGCCGGCGCAGAGAATCGTTTGCGGTACAGGGTTCGGGCAAAATCGAACCCTGCCAGCAATGGATTGCAAGGCAAAAGCAATACGACTGAACCGGGCGCGCAGCTTCATCAATAGAGTTTAGGGTTACAGATCTTAACTAAATGTTAAGCACTCGCCGGGAGCGGGGCAATGAGTAAGTGCGAGTCTCGGACCAGGAGATCCTCTCCCGGTGCTGTTCCATTTTATCCATTCGCGATGATCTGGCTGCGTAGGTAAGAGATTTAAGCGCTGCGCTTAACATCGTGTACTCTGTGGTAGGATTGAAGCGGGTCAGTTTACAGGAGTCGAGGTGATGAGTTACGAAGTCTTCCCAGAGGAAGAGCTGCAGCAAAGGCTGGCATCGGTGAGACGGCTGATGAAGCAGCTGGATCTGGATGCTCTGCTGGTTTCGGTTCCGGAGAATATTTACTACCTGACCGGTCTCGACCACTGGGGTTTCTTCGCCTGCCATGTGCTGATGGTCCCGGCCGAGGGCAGGATGGTGCTGACCTGTCGCGCGATGGAACGCATCACGGTTGAAAACCAGGTGAGCAATGCCGATTTTCATGGGCACGGCGATAGCGAAGAATTGTCTGACTATATACTGGCTATCCTCGAGGATCGCGGCCTGACTGCGGCCCGGCTCGGCATCGAAAAACGTAGTCTGTTCATGACGCCACGAATCTACGAAATGATTATCGCAGGCGCTTCGCAGGCGGACTGGCTGGATGGGTCGGGCATAATCGATGATTTACGCCTGGTGAAGTCGCCCCTGGAACAGGAATACACCCGTAAGGCCGCGGCCGCGGCCGATGCGGGAACACTCGCAGCGATCGATGCCATTCGAGATGGCGCGAGCGATTATGAAATAGCCGCGGAATGCCATCGAGCGATGATCCTCGCTGGTAGCGAGTACCCGGGTTTTGGACCGTTTATCCGTCCTACGACCCGGCTTGGCGAGGAGCATACGACCTGGCGCGGCGATGTCTTTCATAATGGTGACGCGGTATTTCTTGAAATTGGCGGCGCTTATCGCAAGTACCAGGCGCCGATGGGGAGACTGGTTTACATTGGCAGTGCGCCCGCGGGTGCCGAACGTTCGGCGGAACTCGCCATCACCGGCATGCAGGCAATCTGTGCTGCGCTCAAGCCCGGGGCGACGGCTGGTGAAGTTTACCAGGCCTGGAAGGATGTGGCTGACAGTGCCGGCCTGACGGATTATCATCGACATCATTGCGGGTACCTGGTCGGTATCGGTTTTCCGCCGAGCTGGACGGGTGGCAGCATGGTCACCAGCCTGCAACCCGGCAGTGAGCGCAAGCTCGAGGTGGGCATGACTTTTCACGCACACTCCTGGTTCACCAATACCGATGTTGTCGATTATTTTATCTCCAACACCGTCATGCTGGGCGAAAACGGCGCGGAGAATTTAACCCAACGCACGCCCCAGACATTGATTATTCGATAGCGATCATGTCCGCTTTATCGCGATCTGAAAGTCACCATCCGGAACTTTATCCACATTTAAGATGAGGATTTAGGCTGCGGTGTCGTTTTTTTTTTATCGATCAGGTAGTATTGGGCGGTGTTGACTAAATAAATCAGGTTGATTAAATGACACAGTTCGATGCGCTGTATGAATAAAAGTCATTTGTTGATAAAAATACAGCCGGTATAGTCACCGTTTTGCAAACCATTGGATTCAGTGGTTCTGGCATACAGATAAATATAACCGAGGAGAGATTTTAAATGAGCAATAGTAAAGAATTCAAAGAGTTACTCACCAGGGACGCGAAGAGCGGCAAGCTGGGTCGACGTGACTTCATGCGCTACGCCGTCGCGGCCGGGATGACAATACCCCTCGCCTCCGGACTATGGACCAGCGAAGTTGCCGCGGCTACCCCGAAAAAAGGCGGCAAGTTCAGGGTCGGCGTACATGACGGTAATACCTCCGATACCTTCGACCCGGGCACCTACCAGAGCGTAGGTCAGATTCAGCTGGCGCATGCGCATCGCAGTTACCTGACTGAAATTACGCCCGATAATGGATTGGGTCCGGACATGGCTGATTCCTGGAGCGCGACGCCCGACGCCAAGGTCTGGACCTTCGAACTGAATAAGAATGCCACTTTTCACAACGGCAAGAAATTCACCGCGAAAGATGCCATTGCCTCGCTGAATCACCACCGCGGTGAAAAAACGACCTCGGCGGCCAAGGCATTGCTGACCACGATCACCGATATCAAGGCGAAGGGCGACCATGCCATCGTCATCGAGCTTAGCCAGGGCTTTGCCGACTTACCCTGGGTAATGACCGATTACCACCTGGTTATGTGTCCCGCCAAGAGCGATGGCAGCATTGAGTGGGATACCATGTTAGGCGCAGGTCCGTATAAAATCGTCAATCATGAACCCGGCATCACTAGCACACTGGTGCGAAACGAAGGGTGGCATCGTGAAGGTGCTTATTTTGACGAGCTTGAGTTACTCATTCTCAATGACCCCAACGCTCGGCAGACAGCGTTGATTACCGGCGATGTCGATGCGATCACATCGGTCGATCTGAAAACCATGGCCTTGATGGCGCGCAACAAGAATATCATGGTCGAAAATGTTGCCAGTGGTTCAGCGATTACGCTGCCGATGTTTTGCGACCATGCCCCCTTCGACAATCTGGATGTCAGGCTCGCGCTGAAATATGCGATCGATCGTGAGGACATCGTCAAAAAAATCATGTTCGGTACGGCGACGGTGGGCAACGACTACCATGTTTCTCCGGCTATGCCTTACGCGCCGACCGATATTCCGCAACGGCCCTATGATCCCGACAAGGCGAAGTTCCATCTGAAGAAATCGGGTGTGGGTAAACTCAATGTGGACCTGTCCGCTGCCGACAGCATCCTGCCGGGCGCAGTCGATATGTGTGTGCTTTACAGTGAACATGCCAAGAAGGCCGGCATCCAGATCAATGCCGTGCGTGAACCCAACGACGGTTACTGGTCGGATGTCTGGTTGAAGAAACCCTGGTGCTTCGTCAAATGGGGCGCGCGTCCTACTCCCGACAACATGTTTACCCTGGCCTACAAGGACAACGCGGCCTGGAACGAGTCGCACTGGCAGAACAAACGCTTCAACGAGTTGCTGCTGATGGCCAAGGCGGAACTCGATGACACCCGTCGCGCCGAGCAGTATCGCGAAATGTGTGTACTCGCGAAAGACGATGGAGGCACTGTGATTCCATTCTTTGCCAACTTCGTCTATGCACGTAGCAAGAAAGTGCAACACGGTCCGAGCCTGGCAGCGAGCTGGGAACTGGATGGTGGTCGCGGTTACCATCGCTGGTGGTTTGCCTAAACCGCATGCCTGCCAGTGGCAGGCAATTATATTAATGCACAGACTTACCCCTGCATCCCGGCGGCGCCGGGGTGCAGGGCCAGCCTGAATAATAAATCAAGGTGCATCGGCTAATCGATGCCACTTTAGGAGGGGGAAGAGCGCTATGGGCGATATCCTGAATATAGTCTTAAAGAGACTGGGGCTGGGGCTGGTAACGCTCCTTGTCATTTCCATCATTATCTTCGGGGCTGTGGAACTGTTGCCCGGAGACATCGCCCAGGCCGTGCTTGGACAGGGCGCCACCGAGGAGAACCTCGCCGCGCTGCGCGAGCAACTCGGTCTAAACCGGGCAGCACCGATCCGCTATTTCGAATGGCTGGGTAATGCTGTGACGGGTGATTTCGGTAGATCCCTGGTATCACAAACACCGGTTTCGGAAGCGATATTTACAAGATTCGGCAACACGCTGTTCCTGGCCCTGTATGCCGCAATCATAGCGGTACCTGTTGCCATATTTCTGGGTGTACTGGTGGCATTGTATAGAAATACTGTCTTTGACCGGGTAGCTAATGTCGTGACCCTGACCTCGATATCGTCCCCGGAATTTTTTCTCGGTTACGTACTGATCCTGTTTCTCGCCGTCAAGGGGGGCTATTTTCCGGCGATTGCCAAGATAGACGATGGCATGAGCCTGGTGGACAAGCTTGATCGCACCTTTCTGCCCGCCTTGACCATGGTGCTGGTCGTGGTTGCGCACATGATGCGCATGACCCGCGCCTCGATCATCAACCTCTTGGCCTCGCCCTATGTTGAAATGGCCAGGCTGAAAGGTGTGCCGGCATGGAAGGTCATCGTCAAACACACGTTGCCCAACGCCTGGGCGCCAGTCATCAATGTTGTTGCCCTTAACCTGGCTTATCTGGTGACCGGGGTGGTGTTGGTTGAGGTGGTGTTCGTCTATCCCGGCATCGGGCAACTGCTGGTCGACGCGGTAACCAAGCGCGATTTCCCGGTAGTACAGGCCTGCTGCCTGATTTTTGCGGCAACCTTCATCCTGTTAAACCTGGCTGCTGACGTGGGGTCGATCCTGACCAATCCACGCCTGCGTCATCCTAAGTGAGGGCTGAATCATGAACTATTTTATCATTGGTTTTTATGCCCTGCTGATCGGTGCTTCGTCGCTGGCGGCTTACTATCAAAAACGCACCCCGTTCGTGCTGCTATTTTCGCTGACCCTGGTTTCCTTCGTGATGGGTATCGTCGGCGGCGAATCGATGCTCTGGGCGGTTACGCTGCTGGCGGGGATGATCGCTTTTTCCGCGGGTGTTTCCTATTCATTCCGGGAATTCCTCGTCTTGATTCTGCCACGCGACCTCGCCAAGGAAATGCGTACCGCGCCGTTGACCGCCGGGTTCGGATTGTTTGTTATCTTTACCTACGCGATTTCCGGCATTTTTGCACCGATTATCGCTCCCTTCGGTGAGGCTGAAGTCATCTCCTCGGCGTTTGCACCAGCCGATGAAAACATGCTGCTCGGCGCCGATCAACTGGGCCGGGATATGTTCAGCCGTATCATTTATGGAGCCCGTAATACGGTCGGACTGGCCTTGCTGGCGACCATCCTGGCATTTGCCATGGGTGCGACTGCAGGCTTGTATGCGGCCACCAAGGGCGGCAAGCTCGACCAGTTACTGGGGCGCATCGTCGATGTCATCATGTCGATCCCGTCGCTGATCTTCTCGTTGCTGCTGCTGAGTATTTTCGGCACCAACACAGCTACCCTGATCATCGTCATCGCGATCATTTACGCACCGCGGGTGTTTCGCCTGGCGCGATCGGTTGGCGGTAATGTCGTGGTCATGGATTATATTGAAGCGGCCAAGTTAAGGGGCGAGGGCACCTGGTATTTGATTCGCAAGGAGATATTGCCGAACTCAAGCGCGCCGTTGATCGCGGAGTTCGGCCTTGAGTTCTGCTTTGTATTTTTGCTGGTGGCCGGCCTCTCGTTCCTGGGCCTTGGTATCCAACCACCCACCGCCGACTGGGGGTCGATGGTGCGCGAAAACGCGACCCTGATTTCTTTTGGCGAGATAACTCCGTTGATTCCTGCCGGTGCAATTGCACTGCTCACGGTCGCCGTTAACTTTGTTGTGGACTGGATGCTTTACCGGTCGTCTGGTCTGAAGGAGTAATCGAAATGTCTCAAGATAAGAGTGTATTGCTTAAAATCAAAGATCTGCGTATCGAGGGGTACTCGGACGAACACTGGATCGAAATCGTGCATGGTATCGACCTGACTTTGCATCGGGGCGAGGTCATGGGTCTGATCGGTGAGTCTGGCGCCGGCAAGTCGACTATTGGACTGGCTGCGATGGGTTTTACCCGCGATGGCTGCCGTATCTCCAAGGGCTCGTCGATCGAATTCGATGGCATGGAACTGACCACGACCCCGGCATCCGACCTGCAGTCGCTGAGGGGCGCACGTATCGCCTATGTAGCGCAATCGGCTGCGGCATCCTTTAATCCGGCCCATAAAATCATCGACCAGCATACCGAGGCGCCGATTCAGTACCGCATTCAGAAGCGCCTGGAAAGCCAGGAAGATGCGATGGAACTCTACGAGCGCCTGCGCCTGCCTAATCCGCGCGAAATCGGTTTTCGCTACCCGCACCAGGTTTCCGGTGGGCAATTGCAGCGGGCGATGACGGCGATGGCAATGGCCTGTCGCCCCGATTTGATCATATTCGATGAGCCGACGACCGCCCTCGATGTCACCACTCAGATCGAGGTTTTGTCAGCCATTCGGGATATCGTTGACCAGTTCAATACGGCCGCGATCTATATCACCCACGATCTCGCGGTGGTGGCGCAGATGGCAAATGTCATCAAGGTGCTGCTGAAGGGCGACGAGGTGGAAGAAGCGGATACTCGCACCATGCTGGAAAATCCCAAGGACGACTATACCAAGTCGCTATGGGCGGTGCGCGATTTCAAGCGCGACCAGAAACCGCGGCCGGTAGATACGGTGCCGCTGGTTTCGGTGAAAAATGTGGATGCCGCTTACGGCGACACCCCGGTGCTGCATGATGTGTCTTTTGATATATTCGCGGGCATGACCGTTGCCGTGGTTGGTGAATCTGGTTCCGGAAAATCGACTGCGGCAAGGTGTATTACCGGGCTGTTACCACCGACCAGCGGGGAGATTTTATTTAATGGTGAGGCGCTACCACCCGACTATCGAGATCGAACCAAGGATCAGCTGCGCCAGGCGCAGATGATTTACCAGATGGCCGATACGGCGCTGAATCCGAAGGTGAAAATCAGCGAGATTATCGGGCGCCCCGCGCAGTTTTACAGTGGCTTGAAGGGACCTGCGTTGAAGAACCGCGTGGACGAGTTGCTCGATTTAATCGAACTGGAACCAGCGCAGTACTACCATCGGTATCCGCCGGAACTGTCTGGCGGTCAGAAACAGCGTATCGGTATAGCGCGTACCCTGGCGGCGGAACCCGCCTTTATAATCTGTGACGAGGTGACCAGTGCACTAGATCAACTGGTGGCTGAAGGCATCCTGCGACTGCTCGACAAACTGCAAAAAGAGCTGAACCTGTCATACATGTTTATTACTCATGACCTGGCAACGGTACGTTCGATCGCCGATGAAGTGGTGGTGATGCAATATGGCAAGGTTGTAGAGCAGGGACCCAAGGACGTGATGTTTAAACCGCCGCACCACGCCTATACCGATCTGTTGTTATCGTCCGTACCGGAAATGGATCCAGACTGGTTGACAACCCTGCTCGAGGAACGTGGAGTCGATAACATAGGTGAAGCTGCAAAATTAAAATAGAGTTATCTGGCGAACCCAGGGCCTCCTCATTTGCTCACCATAAAGGTGAGCATTTTTTTACGTGTTCCTGTTAATAGTGACCCGATCTAACTGATTTAAACAGACTGGATCCCTAAATTACGAGGGTGATGGCGCAGGTTGAGGGCGAATTAAATTTCTACAGCGCTGTAATTCCGGCGCTCGGTCACTCCCGCTGAGTTCGATCACCGGGTCGCGGGTGTCAGGCCACCTTTGATGAGGGTTCAGCACTTCTTCGGTGGTGTCCGCGGACAACCATACAAAAAGCGTTTACGGTCTCCGGATCGTCGATGACCCGGACGCGCCAACCCCATTGTTGGGTCTCCGGTCGGAATTTAAGCGCCCGGGCGATTAGCCGGACCTGACTGTTGCCAGGGTAGCGCTGACCAATAATCGAGTCATTTTCGCATCAATTGGGCTCGAAAAACAGATGCAGTAGAACTCCCTGATTGCCCTTCAACTTCCTTTGCTTTGAAATCATTGGCGCGGGCCACGTCGCAAAGACCACCCGTCATCAATAATACTGAATAAGCAGGATCTCCTCGGAAGTACCGCCCCACAAGCTTGATCGTCGCAGGATTTGATACTTTCGCATAATTAGTTGCAATATGAAACTAAATATCTAGTGTTGTCTGACGTCCCGGGGGTTCAGACCGGGACGCTCATAACACGAGGGGAACGTCATGCGACCATTGATAACTGCTTTAGTGTCGATTTATCTTGTTACCACAGGTATTTCCGGATGTTCCACGCTACAGGATGACGAAGAAGCGACCGGCTGCAAATTGGCATCTTGCGAAACCGCGCCGGTGGTCAGTAGTGGCAATCAGTATCTCCGTTACCAGGCTTTTACCGACAACGTGGCCGGGATACCCGGCCTGCTGCCGGCAAACGATCAGCTGCATTCCGATTATCGGGACCTGGGCGAGACCGAGCGGCACGGCCTGGCCGCCTGGCATCTATTTGCAGGGGACGGACGATACCTGCAAGCGATATCCCGCGTCAGCCACGGCACCATCAATGTGCTCAGCTTCCTCGATTCACGTGAGCGTGATACTCGCTTTGAACGATATGGTGTCTTCAATGACCCGGGTTGTCGCATCAACACCAGTGTCGACGAATTCGGGTTAGTCCTTGATACCTGCGACGACCCCTACTCATCCGGTTTACTCGGCCTGCGCCTGAAGCCAAACCCCGCCTTCAACCAGGTTGCCTGGGATGCGATCGGGCAGGCCGCTGGCGCATTTGGTGATCGCGACAAAAAATACCAGATCCCCGGGGAAGATGAAGCACTCCACGGCTGGGAAGTGGAGCCCCCCTATTTACCCTCACTGAGTTGTACGATTTGCCATGTTTCAGCACATCCACTCAACCCACCCCGCGACATTAACAATCCACGCTGGAATGAGTTGGCGTTTACCATCGGTAACCAATATTTCAGGGAAGGCGCTTTTCTGGGCAAGAATGTTTCCCGGGGTGATTTTACTCACCAGGTTCTGGATAGCCAGGCGCCGGGTACCTCGGATACCTCTCGAGTCGCGACCGATCATATCTTCAATCCCAGCGCCATCAATGGTATCGCAAATCTCCGCTATCGACCTGTTTTCACCGAAAGACTCGAGCCGGGCACGCACAATCCGGATTCCTATCCATGTGATGATAATGGTGGCGAATGTGTCGACACTTTCCACGTGCTTAAACAGGGCGACGACTCGAGCGGGCCCGCCGGTGGCATACTCCGTGTATTTATCAATATCGGCGCCTGCACCGATCAATTCATAGCGGCTTCGGGTGGATTGTTTCGTGGCGAACAGCAAACACCGATCTCACGCAAACGACTTCACCGGGGGTGCAGTGAATACCGCGACCTCGAAGCGCGTGTCGATGACATCCTGAGTTTCCTTACATATACCGGCCCCTACAAATTGCAGGACGCCCGTGTCGATGGGTCGGCTGCCGCGGAACCCGGCACTCGAGAATGGATAACATCTGACGCTCAGGTACTCGACCGCGGCAAACTGGCATTCGCTACTAATTGTGCGACCTGCCATTCCAGTATTCAGCCAGCGGATCCCAACTATGACACTCATAATCCTGCAACCTGGTTCACCGAGGAGCGCAATAGTTTCTTTAGTGCGGCGGTGATGCGGCCCGATTTCATCAGTGCCAACTTTCTCTCGGACGATCGCCGTTATCCCAATAGAATCATCGGCACCCATGCAGCGCGGGCGTTGGCGACCAACGCGCGTAAAGGCCACATCTGGGAAGAATACTCGTCTGCGACCTACCAGCAGTTGCCGCTTATCGAGGATGGCGGTTACTACCGGCCTCCATCACTGATCAATTTGTGGACCTCAGCACCCTTCCTGCACAACAACGAGCTCGGTCTTTACAACGGCAGGGTTGATGTCGCAGGTCGCCTTGAAGCGTTTGAGGACGGAATCAATCAACTGTTAAATCCCGACCAGCGCCGCGGAAAGGTCAGAACAACAGATCATTTCACCCTTGCCTCCAATGCGATCAATCTGGGGATCTTGAAACTTGATTTCCCCATCTTCAAAACAGCAGTCATAGATAAATGGGCAAACAAGAAAGCCGATAGCGCCACGCAAAGGCTGATCGCGGCCAATGATTACCAGGTGGACCAGGGTCACAGCTTTGGTTCACAACTGTCGGCCGAGGATAAAGCGGCACTCGTCGAGTATCTCAAAACATTCTAACGACTCGCGAGTTGATGTGACTCATACCCGTTAACTAGCGGACAGGATTATGCAACAGTCGAAAAAAATCACCCGTCGAGAATTCGTCGAAACTGCGGCAAAGATTGGCCTGCTGCTCTCTGCCAGCGGTTGCAGCTCGATCCCGCCGAGCAGATCAGAGCCGGCCAACGCCATGACTGATAGCGGCACATCGAGGACGATTGTCGATGACCCGGATATGTTTCAGTACATTGTGGTCGGTGCCGGGGCAGGAGGCGGTCCGCTGGCGGTGCGGCTGGCGCAGCGCGGCCTCGATGTTCTGTTGCTCGACGCAGGTAGCGACGAACTTCCCCGGTCGGCAGTCGTCCCTGCCTTTCATGCGCTGGCGACCGAAGACCCTGCAATATCCTGGGACTATATCGTCAAGCATCGTGACGAGGTTCCACCGCTGCATATCCCGGGTGTCGAATCCAGCAAAGATCAGTCCAGTATCTGGTATCCCCGCGCATCCGGTATCGGCGGTTGCACGCTGCACAACGCGATGGTCGCGATGTATCCGCATCCACAGGACTGGAAAAAGATATATGACGCGGCCAAAACTTCCGGGGATAAATATGCGGCATCCTGGCAACCGGCAAAAATGCGCGAACTCTTCGAAAGCAGGGTAGAGAAAAAGAGGTACAACTGGGGCGACAACTCGGGATGGCATTATCTTGAAATGAGTTCCCTGTGGCAGGGGGTTACCGATCCGAATTTGCGGCAGACCTTGTTACGAGCTGCCCGGGCGGGTGATGACGGCAGTATTTTCAATGTTCTGCGGGATGTGAATCGACAGCAGAATAGCGATAAGGAGGGTTTCTTCATGATTCCGAAATCCACTCGAAACGGGAGCCGCTATGGAGTCCACAACTATGTGATGGAAAACCAGGGTCGAACGCGACGCGGTGGCAAACTGACCGTGATGCCACATTCCCTGGTAAAGAAGATTGTTTTTAAGAGAAGCAAAGATAATTCTGTTACCGCTACGGCGGTCGAGGTTGCTCACGGAAAACACCTGTATCGAGCACACCGAAAAAGTGACCACGACGACTATGAAACAAAGGTCTACAAGGCGAATAATGAAATCATTCTCAGCGCCGGTGCATTTAACACGCCACAGTTATTAATGTTATCCGGGATCGGCTCGAGTGAGCACTTCGCCTCGGCAGCCTGGAAGCGTGTCAACGATGGCAAGCAATGGATGGTGCTCGAAGGTGTTGGTCGAAACTTGCAGGACAGATACGAGGTTTCTGTTGTCAGCGAATACAAACGTGATTTCAATATAATTTCAAGCTGTGAATTTAAAAGCGACACGCAGCTCGATCCCTGCTACGACGCATGGACATATGAACCTGTTCGTGAAAAATCCATCTATGCCTCGAACGGGATCAGCGGTGGCGTCAAGCGCCGCTCGCGGCAACATAAACGCAATGGCGGGCCGCAAGATCTGATTATGTTCGGCCTGCCCGGCGATTTCCGCGGTTACTATCCGGGTTACTCGAAAAACCTGTTTGGTGCCGATGGACGTGCACGCAACCTGTTCAGCTGGGCCATCCTCAAGGGATACTCCAATAATCGCAGCGGCCAGGTCAAACTGAAAACAGCCGATTTCAGGGACACGCCAGAGATTGATTTCAACTATTTTGGTGAGGGCAAGGAACAGGACCTTGAAGCCATCTATGAAGCGATTCAAGAGGTAAGAGGCACCAATTCGAAACTGGGTGACATCATCGAGAGAGAATTGTATCCAGGCAACAAGGTATCGAGCGAAGCCGACCTGAACGTGTGGATCGAGCGTGAGGCCTGGGGGCATCATGCCTCCTGCAGCGCGCGCATGGGGCACAAATCCGATCCCGGGGCCGTTACCGATTACAACTTCAAGGTGCACGGCACGCAGAACTTGAGAATCGTCGATGCCTCGGTCTTCGCCGATATTCCCGGCTTGTTTATCTCGGTGCCGATTTACATGATTGCCGAGCGCGCAGCAGACGTTATCGAAATGGAACACGAGCCAGGCAATAATATTCGAGCCAGTTGATATGCGGGGACTGGTCGATGATCCAATGCCCATTCAGAGGTTACCTCAACCCGGGGATATGATCTTCATTCAAGTTCCATGTGCGCGGCAACCCGAGCGGATTTCCGCCGGGGGTTTTTTCTTTCGAGGTGCGCGGCTAAACTGTGGCGCTTGCAAAATAATCCAATCAGGAAAACTTTCGAGGAACACGGCACTTGTTGCGCATCATACTGTGGAAAACCGGGTTTGAACTGGCCCAACTGAAAAGGATCCTGTGGCCGCGTAGCGAGCGCAAGATCTATTATTTTGCCTTCGGTGCGAACCTCAGTCCTGAAATCCTGGAGTTGCGTCGTATCAGGATCTACGAAGCATTCGACTACGTGCTCGAAAATGCGGGTTTACGTTTCAGTCTGGCGGGGTTTTACAAGGATCACGGCTACGCTTCGCCGGATATTGCTGCGGGCGAAGTCGTCTATGGCAAAATGTACCTGATACTGGAGCGCGACGCGCTGCGTATGGACTACTTTGAAGGGGTGCCATTTCTGCGTGTGCATGAGAAAGTGTATGGCAAGGTCAACGATTCCGACTTCTATTATTATCGAGCCTTGACGGCAGTTGATGGATTGAAACCGACCCAGGAGTATCTGGACTATCTGGTGACTGCCTACCGCGAAATGCCTGTTGTCCCGCAAGCCTACATAGAAGCGATGTCCAGAACCGAAGTGCTTGATTATTTTGAGCCACAGGACCAGACCGGCGATTTCGTCCGGGAGATTCATCGCTGGCCGTCTTTCCTGCACCCGTTGTTGGTCTATTACGAAGGTTGTTGCCTGAGACTGGTCGAATGCCTGTGGAATCGCTCACTGTTGCAATGGATGATTAAACACCAGGCGTTACCGACTGGCCAGGATCCAGAGCGGAGTCGCAGATAAGATTTAGGTAGCGGTCGTTTCTGTACCTGGCATCGCAAGGGTATCGGACCTGCAGTAATAAACTGCGATTTCGTCAACGGCACAGCCGCCCTGGTCAGGGACTTCCAGTCATCACCCAGAGGTCCTTTATCATCGTTCAATTTGCCGCTAAGCTACGCCGACATTTTTTGTGCGATTTAACCTGAGCGGAACGACTAGCCATGAATAACAACCCTCTTTCCCAACACGAAGCGAGCGCCCCGGAATTTGTCAGCGGTTGCCTGTTTTGCGAACTACCGCCCGCCAAGTTTGTGGTGGTCGACGAAAACGAACTCTGTCTGGCCCTGACGGATAGCTATCCCGTCACTGAAGGCCATTGCCTGATTATTCCAAGGCGACACGCCGCGACTTATTTTGATATGAATAGCGCCGAAGTCGAAGCCGCGACGCGACTGCTGCACCGTTCCAGAGAGCGTATCCAGCAGCAGGACGAGAAGGTTTCCGGGTTTAACATCGGCATGAATTCAGGCAAAAGTGCCGGCCAGTCGGTATTTCACGCACACATTCACCTTATTCCGCGACGTGATGGTGATCAGGAAAACCCGCAGGGCGGTGTGCGCAAGATTTTCCCTGAAAAGGCCCATTATCGGCGAGACTGAAAGCGGATGTTGAGCGCTTTATGCGCGAGGGGCCCGAGGCTCAATCGCAGCCTGCGGCGCGCTTGAACCAGCTGGCCGATTCGCCCTCGACTCGTTGATCTTTTCAGTTGCTTGCAAATGAGTAAACTGTCCTGTGTATTCCTATCAACGACACAGAGGAAATAACGACATGGCTTACATATTGGCGGTGACCTGGATTGCCAGGCCGGGCAATGAGGAAAAAGTTCACGAAATACTGCAGCAAATGGGTGAGGCATCGCGTCAGGAAGCCGGGGTTGTCACCTACACCACTCATGTCGACCCGGACAATCCGCGCGAGTTCTTTATCTACGAAAAGTATCACGATATCGGCGGACTTGAAGCTCACCAGGAAACTGCGCATTTCAAGGAACTGGTCCTTGACAAGGCAATTCCGCTGCTCGAATCCAGGGTGCGACGGCAATTTGTTGATTTTTAAGGGAGAACGCGCGCTCCTTGAACACTGCATTAGCTGGAGCTGGAAAAATTTGATCGATTCTGGTGCGCTTACGGGGTAAAGTCTAGCTTCAAAAATAACAGAAGAGGGGGAGATTGTGAGTAAACCATCAGCCGACAAGACCCAGGTCTATTTCAAGCGTTTCATCAATGGCGTGAAAAAGCGCAATCCGGGGGAGCGTGAATTTCATCAGGCCGTATCCGAAGTGGCCGAAACCATATTTCCGTATATTGCCGACAAGCCGATATACCACAAGATGCAAATCCTGGAACGCATGGCCGAGCCCGATCGGGTCGTCATGTTCCGGGTGCCCTGGACCGACGAAGAGGGGAATATACGTAATCAACGTGGCTATCGAGTGCAATTCAATAACTCGATCGGTCCCTATAAGGGTGGCCTGCGTTTTCATCCATCGGTCAATTTGAGTGTGCTCAAATTTCTTGGATTTGAGCAAACCTTCAAAAACAGTTTGACCGGATTGCCGATGGGCGGTGCCAAGGGTGGATCTGATTTTAATCCCAAGGGTAAGAGCGATATCGAAGTAATGCGTTTTTGCCAGTCTTTCATGACCGAACTGCACCGCCACATCGGCGAGGATACCGACATACCGGCGGGTGATATCGGTGTCGGCGCACGTGAAATCGGTTACCTGTTCGGCCAGTACAAGCGCATCGAGAACCGCTTTGTCGGCGTGCTTACCGGTAAGGGCATGGAGTTCGGTGGTAGTAAAATCAGGACCGAGGCGACCGGTTATGGCGCCGTCTATTTCATGCAAAATATGCTTGAATACAAGGGCGATGACATGCGCGGCAAAACCGTCGCTGTCTCGGGTTCAGGCAATGTTGCTACTTACGCCGTGGAAAAAGTGAACCATCTCGGTGGCAAGGTCGTGACGTTGTCAGATTCCTCGGGCTTTATTCATGACCCGGACGGCATTAACACCGAAAAACTGGACTTCGTGCTGGATCTGAAGAATGTTCGCCGCGGTCGTATCAGCGAATACGTGGATAAGTTCAAAGGGTCAAGCTTTCACGAAGGACGTCCCTGGGGGGTAGCCTGTGACATCGCCGTGCCCTGTGCTACGCAAAATGAAATCAATCGCGAGGATGCCGAAGTGCTGGTCAAGAATGGCTGTATGGGTGTGTCCGAGGGCGCGAATATGCCGACCGACCTCGAGGGTATACACGTGTTTCAGAGCGCGGGAATCCTGTATGCACCGAGCAAGGCGGCTAATGCAGGCGGAGTAGCGGTTTCCGGGCTGGAAATGAGCCAGAACAGTGCGCGCATTTCCTGGGCAGAGGTCGAGCTCGAAAAATTGCTGAAAGATATCATGCTGAAAATCCATGACAGCTGTGTCGAGTATGGCAAGAAAGGCGATCACGTCGACTATCTTGCCGGCGCCAATATTGCCGGATTCATCAAGGTCGCCGATGCCATGCTGGCCTATGGTCATACCTAGCGCGCAACATTGGGGCTGATTTTTTTGGCGTTCCCGGGTCCGCTTGTCGCTCAGTGCTGGCGTTGAATCCGTGGGCCAGGGAAGTTGGCTGGTGATGTTTTGCGTTGTGGCGCCGTCCCGGCTGAATGCCCGGACGGGGTCAGCTCATATACGTAGTATAGATTTCCACCATGGGATTTTGTGGGTGCCTGAAGTTATTGGACCCTGGCATTTCTCGAAGTTGAATAACGCGTAATTCGACTGGCCTGTTTTTTGTTCTCCCCTCTATTATCCGTGATGTAAACCAGCCAGGTGAAGGCAATGGCAGCCATGGAGATGAAATTATGGGTAGCGGGTTTCTGGCTATTCCGCGCATGCTACCGACAACTTGAACGACGACCGAGCCGTGCACTGGAGGCTGTGCCGAGCAGGTCCGCTGTCTGTTTGTTTCGGGGCTTCGCAATAGCGATGCTGGGCCGTCACTGAGTCGATTATTTGGTGGCATTATGCCGAGTCAATTCAGATTGGGAAAAAAATCTAAAGATACAGGGGTTTTTTTCCCCGAGACGCGGTAGTCTTACGCAGGTACCGCAACGGTACACATAATAATCTTCTGAGGGAGGATAAAATGGCTACAAAATATATCGTCGCTTGCGATGGAAGTTCTGCGTCTGGTCGAGCAATAAAAGTTGCTGTTGAACAGGCGAAACTGAATGGTGCGTCGCTACTGTTGGTGCACGTTCTCGAATGGTCACCTTATTCGTTTCTGACACCGGAGGAACTCGAAGAGCGGCATAAGCGTCGCAACGAGGAACTCAAGCGTGCTCAGTTGGCTCTGGTCGATCCGCTCGTGGAATCATTATCGAGTGAAGGGGTCGAGTCCAGTGCCATTATTCGCTACGGTCATGTCTCCGAGACAATAGCTGATATTGCCGAAAAAGAAGGCGCAGCGCAGATCTTCGTCGGGCGCACCGGGCAGAGTACTCTGACCAAGCTGATTTTTGGATCGGTGGCAGCCTCCCTGGCGCAGATCGCTCCGGTTCCGTGCACGATCGTACCCTAACTGATACAGGATATTAAAATGCAAAAAAATAAACTTATTGCAGGAGTCAGCGCTGGCGGGCTAGCGCTACTGTCGAGCCCTGCTTTCGCGCAGTCGATCGATGAAACGGTCAACCATTTATTTGCCAGCGCCACCGGCTGGTTTGTTAACTTTATTTTCAGTCCATTTCCAGGCACTTCGTTTCCATGGATCGTGGCCTGGCTGGTGGTAGCGGCAACCGTGTTTACCTTTTATTTCACCTTCATTCAGTTCCGGGCCTTCAAGCACTCCATATCGCTGGTCAAAGGTGATTACTCGGATCCAAATGACGCTGGTGAGGTCAGCCACTTCCAGGCGCTCGCCACCGCGCTTTCCGGTACCGTTGGTCTCGGTAATATCGCAGGTGTGGCGGTCGCCGTCGGCATCGGTGGGCCCGGTGCAACCTTCTGGATGATTCTTGCCGGCTTGATGGGCATGGCCTCCAAGTTCACCGAGTGTACGCTCGGGGTGAAATATCGTAATGAGTACGCTGACGGCACCGTCTCTGGTGGTCCGATGTACTACCTGACCAAGGGATTCGCCGAGCGCGGCTTGCCTGGCGGTCGTTTCCTCGCCATCCTGTTTTCGATTTTCTGTATTCTCGGTGCACTCGGTGGCGGCAACATGTTTCAGGCCAACCAGGCGCATCAACAAATCTCCGGAATTCTAGGCGACTTCCCTGGCTGGATTACCGGGGTGGTATTCGCCCTCGTGGTATTCGCCGTCATCGTCGGTGGTTTGAAGTCCATCGCTAAAGTTACCGAGAAGGTGGTTCCGTTCATGGGTGTCATGTATGTCGGTGCGGCCATCATTATCCTGCTGGTAAATGCGGATCAGATTGGCTGGGCTTTTGGCCAGATCTTCGCCGGCGCTTTCACCGGGCTGGGTGTAGCCGGCGGTATGGTTGGTGCCTTGATCCAGGGCTTCAAGCGGGCCGCATTTTCCAACGAGGCGGGCGTCGGCTCTGCAGCTATCGCCCACTCGGCGGTACGCACCAAGGAACCCATCACCGAGGGCTTCGTCTCCCTGCTCGAACCGTTTATCGATACCGTCGTAATCTGCACCATGACCGCACTGGTCATTATCATTACCGGCCAGTTGTCGATCGATCCCGCAACCGGTAATTACCTGACCGAAGGTGGTCGAATCGTGACCGTAACCGGCGCTTCCGGTGTGGGCCTGACCTCGGCCGCTTTCGAAAGTGCCTTCAGCTGGTTCCCCTATGTCCTTGCGATCGCGGTAATACTGTTCGCGTTCTCGACGATGATCTCGTGGTCTTACTACGGTCTCAAGGCCTGGACTTACCTGTTCGGCGAAGGCAAGACCACGGAAGTAGTCTTCAAGGTGATTTTCTGCATCTTCGTGGTAATTGGCGCTGCTGCCAATCTTGGCCCGGTCATCGATTTCTCCGATGCGGCTATTTTTGCCATGGCGGTTGTCAACATCACTGGACTCTACTGCCTGATGCCCATCGTCAAACGTGAGCTGACCAGCTACCTCGCTCGACTCGAGTCGGGTGAAATCAAGAAGTTCAAGTAAGCAGTAACGCAGTGTTGCCGGGTGCCTCTCACCCGGCAACATCCTTGTTCAGTCGACTCCTGAGCTCGCAGGATTACCAGCGTATATCATTCCACGGCATTTATTCTGGTTCGAAACTCAGTCACCGCCGGTGACCGACTTGTGGATCAGCGGCGCCAGCGTTGGCGGTAATATCACCGCGCCAGACAAGGCAAACTGCTGCGCAGCGGCAGACATCTTGTTCCAGGTTTTGCGGATTATCTCGATCCACTTTTCCTCGTCGTACTCCGGATGCTTGTCGACAAATTCCAGCATGTAGTGCTCCATGAACACCAGGTCGGTCACGTCTTCCAGTAACTGGGTATCGGAATTACCCTTGATGTTTTTCTTGGCCACTGCCTGCCATGCGCGAGCGCATTCGACTTTATCGTAACCGGCTTGCGCCATCAATTCTGCTGCCCGGGAGGCCTGGATCTTGTAAAGATCCTTGCGCCATTTCAGGTAACCGATGCGACCCTCGGGATAGGCCTTGCGCGGTGACTTCCAGCGCTCGATGTGCTGTGCCCGAATCGCAAGTTTCATCACCTGGTCGGCCTCTGGTTTAAAGCGATCCAGCATCTCGGACATGCGCTCGGAATAAAGCAATTCCTTGGGCCATTCGCGCCCATCGGCGCTGACCTGGTTGGGGTCGGCGCTATTGGCGTCGTCGATCAGCTTGCGCGCTCTTTCAAATGGAGACTGTTCCTGTGACATGATTTAGATCCGCCTGGCTTGGTTAGGTTGGGCTACTGGGCTGATTTTACCCGGCTGGTTTTCGGCCGCGCAGATGCGTGGGTCGCAACTGACCCTGGTCGATGGCAATGATCATCTTGTCCCAGACGTCGATCTCACGCTCGAGGAATTCCCGGCCCAGCTTCGATGCGAGCCCGTCACTAAGCACGCCTGCCAGTTGCGCACGCTCGACGCGGGCCTGCTGTTGATACCATTCATGTCGATCGACGATGTCGATATCGACAAAGCCGGCGGCCTGCAGCGCCTGTACATAGGTGGTGGCGGAGGCGAGTCTGAAATCGAGGCCCTCCGCATCGATATAGGCCTGCATCTGTGTGGAAGGCTGATCCTCGTAACCGGCCAGCCAGTCGCTGGCAACGAACCAGCCCCCGGGTTCGAGAACCCGGAAGACGTCACGGGCAAGCGCGTACTTGTCTTCGATGTGGATAATCGAGTCCTTGCTGGTGACGATACCGAAGCTTGCCGGGTCTAACGCCAGCGGTCCCGGTTCGACACAGCTAAATTGCAGTTGCTCAGTGGCCTGATACTTTTCGGCAAGTTGATCGCAGCGCAGGATCAGTGCCGCGTCGACATCGATGCCGACCACTCGCGCCGCGCCGTGCCGGCGCAGCAAGTGGAGGTCGACACCACCGAGCCCACAGCCAATATCGAGCACCGATTGCCCATTCAGGTCGATGCCCTGCAGGTAGCGATCAACCTCGTCTGTTCCGCCGGGAGACATGAAGCCCTCACCCCACAGGGCTTCGAGCAATTCCATCAAGTTGTCGTCGTATTCCTGCTTATCTGAATCACTCATAAGTCCACTCTGTCCAATTGAAATGCTCGCCCATAAATATCGCTGTACTGGTATATGTCGTCATTTTAACCATTCCCGGGCAGTTTCGGTAATTGCGGCCACGGCAGGGTGTGAAATTTTACGTTCTACCGAAATGGCGTAAAAATGTTCGCGCAGGTCTTCGGTGCTACCGATCAGGTTCACGCCGTATTGTTTCATGTTCTCGCGGGCGATTGCCGAGGGTGAAACGAATATTCCGCTACCCGCCTGGCCGAAGGCTTTCATCAGCGCGCTATCGTCAAATTCACCGACGATTTTAGGGTGTATATGCAAGCTGTCCAGCCAGTGCAGGATTCGCCCTTGCATTTGATTGATATCACTGGGTAACAGCAGTGGGGCACCGTTCAGACTGTGCGGGAATTCCCCGTCCAGGTTGCGCGCGAGTTCCGGTTTGGCCAGGAAGCTGATACCGCAATCGCCGAGCGAATGACTGAAACCGCGAATATTGAGGCTCGAAGGAATAGGGCTGTCGGCTAATACCATATCGATTCGATGCAGGGCCAGTTCCGCGAGTAAACTTTCGAGGCTGTTTTCCTTACAGATGATGCGAACCGTATCCTGCAGTTGCAGCGCTGGCGCCAGTAGACGGTAGGCGATAGTTTTTGGCACTACGTCGGCAATGCCGACCTTGAACACCAGCGGCCTGCCAGAAGGCAGATTACGCACCGTATCCTCAAGTTCCCCACCCAGCGAAAAGATTTCATCGGCATAACTCAATACCAGTCGGCCCGTCTCGGTCAGCTCAAGGTTGCGTCCCACCTTGTTGAACAGCGCCTCTCCCAGGCTTTCTTCCAACAGGCTGATCTGGCCGCTGATAGTCTGTGGGGTTAGATGCAAGTGCTCACTCGCCCTGGCAACGCCACCCTGTTTGGCCACCGCCCAGAAATAATGCAGGTGCTTGTAATTGATCATGCGCTGAGGTTGTTCGTAAAGTTCGATCTATTGTACAAGTTACTTCGAATATTTTTGACTTATTGTGTGATATTGGTACCGGGATATCTGCCAGTATCAACGGCTATCCAGCGAGCCTGTCCGCTAAATGCTCAAGGGGTCATAAGAAATAAACCAGCAGGTAGGCAGTCAACAATACCGCAATCCACAGGGTTGTGGTGCCGATTGGCCAGGTTCTGGCAAACAGTCCACGCGATGCCTCGCTTTTGCCCACGCCCAAATAACGTCGTCCGACGGCCGCAAGCTGGGTCAGCTTTTTGAGTGATGCATCTTCGAGCATACCGCCTGCAGACCCTAGAGCGTTATAAAGTGCAGATCCAATACGCAGGGCGAATACCCGCCATAGCCAGTCCATGTCCAGGCTGATGGTGAGCGTTCGCTTCATCATCGGCAGCAGCAGGAAAAATGCGAGGCCCGAAAACAGAAGCAATTGCAGGTAGAAAACAACTTTCCCGGCGGTATAGGGGATGTAGTCGACCGGGTAAGGCAGAAACTGATAGAGGGTCTCCGGAAAAATGCCGAGCCAAAGGCAGATAGCGGCAAAAATAACCATGGCGACACCCATGTTCCAGGGCGCGTCTTTGGGACGCAGCCCCGAGTCTTTCTGGAAGAATACAAACCAGGGGAATTTGATTCCGGCGTGCAGAAATACGCCCGCCGAGGCGGCGGCAAGCAGGAAGTAAACGGTAACCAGGCCCCCGTCAGCGGCTGCCTGCGAAATCATGGTCTTGGTGGTGAAGCCCGAAGTCAGCGGGAAGCTGGATATGGATAAGGCCCCGATAATGCCGCAGACGGTAGTCAGTGGCATGGTTCGGAACAAGCCGCCGAGATCCGTGCATTTGCGCTTGCCGGTACGATACACCACGACGCCGGCGCTCATGAACAGCAATGCCTTGTAGACGATATGGGCGAAAGCATGCGCGGCTGCACCATTGAGCGCCAGCTGTGAACCAATGCCGATGGCGCACACCATGAAGCCGACCTGGTTGACGATGGAATAGGCGAGAATGCGCCGTGCATCGTTTTCCAACAAGGCATAAATGATGCCGTACATGATCATGTAAATACCGATCCAGATCAGTACCGGTTCCCCGGGAAACAGCAGAATCAGCGCAAGTACCGCTGTCTTGGTGGTGAATGCGGACAGGAATACCGAACCTGTCGGGCTGGACTCGGGATAAGCGTCGGCCAGCCAGGCGGACAGTGGCGGCGCGGCAGCGTTGATCAAAATGCCGATCAGAATCATCCAGGTATCAAAATTGGTGGCGAGCATCGGCTGTATATCCAGCGAGCCGGTGTGCACGTATACGCCTTCTATGCCCACCTTGAGAATGACACCACCGAGCAAATGCATGATCGCATAACGGATACCTGCCGCCCGGGCACCTGGCGTCCCACCGCACCAGACGATAATAGTAGAGAACAGTGCCATCAATTCCCAGAACAGGAAAAGTGTGATCAGGTCGCCGGCAAAACAGACGCCAATGGCGCCGGCGGCATAAGCGTAACCCGCAGCGAGTTCATACCAGCGTGCCTGGCGGAACGCGTAGAGGCCACCGACGAAGGCCATCAGGGCAAAGATGGTTGCGAACAGGCGTCGCAGCGCACTGCCTTCGAGCGGTTCAATCTGGTAGCCAAGAAAGGGCAGGGACAGGGAGACACCATCTGGAACCTGCCAGACAGCCCATAAAGTAACCAGAGGCGTGAGCAGCACTGCCGCCGAACGCCAGTGACCACGTAGCGGTCCCACCAACAGGGCGCCGGCCAGCAGGATCAGTGCGGGAGGTAACAGGTCAATCATCTTCCTGATCTCCCCGGTAATAGTTCTCGTCGCGCTTCAGAAAAAAACCGAGACCCTTGGCGATCAACACCATCAACAGGCAGGCCAGGAAGCCAAAAGCGGCACCGAAACCGTACCAGGCGTCGATGACAAAGTAGCCTTTCACCTTGATCACGAAATGCGCGGCCACGGTCAGCGCCAGCACTATCCAGAGGATTCGCCACAACAGTCGTATCGTCGCCGGGCGCACCAACCAGGTATCATCGTCAGGATGCTGGCTCACGACGATGGCCCTCCGAAAATTTGTGCTTCGAGCGCGATCACTGGTCCATTGAACAGGAAGAACAGGATGGTGAGCGCGGCAGTGGTGGTCAGCGCAATGATGATCGGGAGTGGTGCTTCACCATGATGCGCGCCGGCACCTTCGGTTTCACGACCAAACCAGGCGATGAACACGATCGGCAGAAAATAAGCAGCGTTCAGCACGGTGCTGGTAATGATGGTAAAAATTGCGACGTAGTTGTCTGCCTGGAAGGCACCGGCGAGGATAAACCACTTGGAGACAAAGCCCCCCGTTGGCGGTACGCCGATCATGCTGAGTGCGCCTATGGTAAAGGCCGTCATGGTCCACGGCATACGCCGCCCGATTCCGGACAGTTGACCGATTTCGGTCTTTTTCGATGCGGTATAAATGGCGCCCGCGGCGAAGAACAGGGTAATCTTGCCGAAAGCATGGGCAACCATGTGTATCGATGCACCGATTTCAGCCAGCGGCTTCAATATCGCCGCGGCCATGATTACATAGGAAAGCTGGGCCACCGTCGAATAGGCGAGCAGTCGTTTCAGATTTTGCTGGCGCAGCGCCACCAGGCTCGCGACGATGATGGTGAAGGCAGCGGCATACAGTAGCCAGCCACTGCTCGGCGTGGAAAACAGGTGTTCGATGCCAAATATGTAAACGATGACTTTGGTGACGCTGAAAACCCCTGCCTTGACAACCGCGACGGCATGCAGCAGCGCACTGACCGGTGTCGGAGCAACCATCGCCGCGGGTAGCCAGCGATGTACCGGCATGACGGCGGCTTTACCGATACCGAACACAAACAGTCCCAGCAACAATCCGAGTGCGGGTCCTTCTACGTGTCCGGCGAGGATGCCGCCGGGCGTGAAGTTACCGTTGCCGGCGACCACGTAGGTCCAGATTATGGCGGGGAGCAGCAGTCCGATTGACGTGGTCAGCAGGATACCGAGATACACGCGCGCCGAACGCAGGGTCTTCTCATCACCCTTGTGGGAGACCAGCGGGTAGGTGAGTAGCGTCAAAGCCTCGTAAAACAGGAATAGCGTGAACAGGTTGGCGGCGAACGCTATACCGATTGTCGCCGCCAGCGAAAACGCGAAAAACACGTAAAAACGTGTTTGCTTCTTTTCCTTGTTGCCGCGCATATAACCGATCGAATAAATGGAATTGACGATCCACAGGCCGGAGGCCAATGCGGCAAACAGCATGCCCAGTGGCTCGATTGCAAAGCCGATGTCTATTCCGGGTATGACTTCGAAAAGGGTTACCTGTGGTCGTTCTCCGGCCATGATGGCTGGCAGCAAACTCCACACATTCCAGGCGAGGGCGAGGGCGGTAACGAGCGTCATGGTTTCGCGCAGGTTGTCACTGACACGCGATGCCAGCAGGATGGCAAGCGCACCCGCCAGCGGTATCGCCAGGCTCGCCAGAATGGTCATCTCGGGACTCAACGCATGTGCCCCATCAGGAGCCGCGCCGCGCTATCGGCAAGTTCCACCGGCAAGCCTGCGGATAAACCGAAATAGAAGTTGAGCGCAACCGCGGTCCAGGTCGCCAGCAACAGCAGCAAAGGTGCTTCGCTGACAACCGCTTGTTCGGCGGCAGGCTGGAAATAAGCGGTTTCCACAATCCGCCAGATATAAACTACCGCCATCAGCGAACTGATGATGATGATGGCAATCAGTGCCGTTCCCCAGGGGCCAGAGTCAAGCGCAGCCGTTATCAGGTACCACTTGCTGATAAATCCGGCGGTTCCCGGGACACCGATCAAGCTGAGTCCGGCAAGCACGAAGGCCGCCATGGTCCACGGCATCTGCTTTGCAATGCCGGCGATGTTTTCGATACGCAGGTGGCGCAGACTCATGCCGAGGCAGGCCAGTACCAGGAACAGGGCACCCTTGGCTAATGCGTGGTTGAACATGTGCAGCAGGCTGGCGGTGATGCCCGCCACGCTGACGAGGCTGGCGCCGAGCGTGATGTAGCCGATCTGGGCGACCGATGACCAGGCCAGCAGGCGTTTCAGGTTCGGTTCGAACATCGCCACGGTAGATGCGACCAGTATGGCCAGCAGCGACAGTGGCATGAGGAAATAGGAGAACTGAAAATCATGCCCGCTGAGGTTTTGCTGGAATACAAAAAAATCAATGCGCAACAGGATGTAGAGCGATACCTTGGTAGCGCAGGCGGCGAGGAAGACCGTTACCATGTTCGGTGCGTAGGTGTAGGCATTCGGCAGCCAGACGTGTAACGGAAATACCGCAGCTTTCAACGCCAGCCCAACCGTGATGAACCCGGCGGCGACGAGAATCGGCCTCTGGTCTGCAACCTCGTGAATCCTGAGTTCCATGTCAGCGATGTTAAGGGTTCCTGTCATCAGGTAGATGAGGCCGACGCCGATCAGATAGAAGGTTGCCCCGATGGTCCCCATGATCAGATACTTGAACACGGCTGGCAGTGCGCGCCGGTTCGGCCCGGCTGAAATCAGAACGTAACTGGCGAGTGCCGAGATTTCCATGAAAACGAAGATATTGAAAGCATCGGCTGTCACCAGGATGCCGTTGAGACCGGCCAGTGCGAGTAACCATGCGGCATAGAACAGAGGTTGTCGCGAGCTTTCGATATCACGATCGAGGCTAGCGGTTGCGCCGACCAGCGCGAGGCTGGAGGCGCCATTTACGATCAGTAACAGCAGCGCGCTAAAGGCATCGACCCTGAGTTCGATGCCCCATGGCGCAGGCCATGATCCCATCAGGTAACGGATATAGTCGCCGTGCAGCACGTCGATGCACAGCGAGACCGCGATTGCCAGTGCGCAGAAGCTCGCAAGCAAAGTTGCTGCCCAGCACAGGCGGCGCTCCTTCACCAGGATCACCAGAGGCGCGGTTAACATCGGCACGATAACCTGTAGTGCCGGTAAATGTGCCTGCAGCGCACTCACTGCCGATCGATCTCCTGGATTTCATTTTCCTCGATGGTGCCGTATTCCTCCTTGATGCGCACGACGATACCGAGGCCGAGTGCCAATGTTGATATACCGACCACGATCGCGGTAAGGATTAAAACCTGGGGCAGCGGGTTTGAGTAGAGCGGCTCGGTTGCGCTGTCTGTAAAAATGGGCGCGGTGCCGCCTTCGACCTTGCCCATGGAGATATAGAGCAGGAACACTGCAGCCTGAAACAGCGACAGGCCGATGAGTTTCTTGATCAGGTTAAGCTTGGCGATGACGGCATAGAAACCGATCATCAGTAATGCCGCGAAGACCCAGTAATGATAGAGCTCGAGCAACGCCATCAAAATTTGTCTCGTGCTGCGAAAGCGTGAAAGATACTGAGCAGCACGCCAGTCACGGTAATACCGACACCGGCCTCAATCAGCAGTATTCCAATATGTTGACCTGCCACAGGATTATCCGACAAAACCGAGTAGTCGAGAAAGTTGCCGCCAAGCAGGATGCCGGCCAGGCCAACGGCGCTGTAGAGTAATGCGCCACCGGCAATCATGCCGATAAGCCAGCTCTGGGGGATGGCTTCCAGGGCGCGCTTTTCTCCTTCCAGCAAGGCGTAAAGAATGATCGCTGCCGCAAATATTGCGCCAGCCTGAAAGCCGCCACCGGGACCGTAGTCGCCGTGAAACTGTACGTAAAGCGCAAACAGGATGATGAACGGGGCCAACAGTCGACCAACCACGCGCGGTACCAGGTAGTGGCGCAATCCTTCACTGTGAATGTCGGTCTTTTGTCGCGGTTTGCCGCTCGGCGCGCTGAGCAGAAACAGCACACCGATACCGGCGGTGAACACCACGAAAACTTCACCCAGGGTGTCATACCCACGAAAGCTGCCCAGGACCGCGGTGACGACGTTTGGAATATCGATCGCGTCGCGCGTGGTCTCCAGGTACCAGGGGGCGATGTGCTGATGGATGGGGGCGTCTGGATCACCAAAAGCCGGCTTGTCGAAGGTGGCATAGATGATCGCGAGCATCGTGGTGGTAACGACAATCAACGCGATGAAGCGGTTGCTGGAAGGCGCTTTCTCCTTGTCGGTTGTCATGGCCAGGGCACTGAGGAACAGCACGGTCGAGATACCTGCACCGACTGCCGCTTCGGTCAGGGCGACGTCGGCCGCGTCCAGCAGGAAAAAATTGGCGGCCAGCAACAAACTGAAAATACCGCTCAACATAACAGCCGCAAACAGATCGCGTATGCGCACGATCGCTATTGCCGTGATGACCAGCATGGTCAGCAGGAAAAAACTGAATATTAATGTCACTGGCTTTCGTCCTCAGTCAGTGCCTGGGCATATTCTGGACGGTTACCCGCCAGTAATGAGGCGCTCGCCAGCGCGTTCGATGCCGTGGGTCCGGTGAGTAGCAGAAACAGCAGAATAGCCACGAGCTTGACGCTGGCCAGGGTGAGTCCAGCCTGCAAAATGATCCCGCCAATAATCAGCGCCGGACCGATAGTATCGGTTACGCTGGCGGCGTGCATGCGAGTGTACAGGTCCGGCATGCGCAGTGCCCCGAGCCCGCCGATAAAGACGAAGGCACCTCCCGCCGACAGCAGTCCCCAACTCACTATATCGAGGATGAAAGCCAGACTCACGATTCTGCCTCGTTTTCTTCCTGATGACGAGCGGCACGATCCTGGAAGAATTCGAGTACCGCCAGCACCCCGATGAAATTAATCAGGGCATAAATGAGCGCGAGATCGAGGAAGTCGGGTCGTCCGAGGATAAACGCTATAACCGACAGCAGCAGTACCGTCTTGGTGCCGAACATATTCATCGCCAGCACCCGGTCATAGACGCTGGGTCCGATGATGGCGCGTGCCAGGGCTAGTCCCATAGTAATGATTAATGCAATAGTGACCGCGTAATACACGCTAGCCGTCCCGCAATGCGTCGACGCGGCGGTCCATCTCGCCGGAAAGCAGATCGTGGGCGCCAGCCTCGGTGAGTGTATGCACTTTGATGATGCCTTCGTGCAGGTCGAGCGCCAGGGTGCCGGGAGTCAGCGTAATTGAGTTCGCCAATATGACCTGATCTACCAGGTGCCCGGATGTGGACTTGATATCGATGGTGCGCGGGCTGATCGGCAGCGACGGGTCGAGAACCACGCGCGCAACCTGCAGGCTGGAGCGGTATATTTCGCGCGCGAGCCAGGCCCAGTAACCCAGTAGTTTCATGCTGAAGCGCAGAGCGAAGAACTCATTGTCGAAATAACCCATACGCCTTACCAGTAAAAAAGTCAGGGTGCAGGAAAACAGACCCAGCCCCAGCAGCAGGGGCTTGAACAGGCCTGACCAGAGCAACCAGGCGATGACGAGCATTACGAGTAGCGTCGCCATGCGTGCATGCGGGGAATGGAAACGATCCGGCTTCATGCCGCGAGCGCCTGGCTGTGATGATTAGCAATCAAAATCAGTCTTCCCTGGCACAGGGATACTGTTCACGCAGTGTTTTGTAGACCACATTACGCGCCAGCAACGTGTCGGATTTCGGCGGGTTTTGTTCCAGACTGGAGGCGACCTTGGCGACAACCTCGGCCAGGGGTGAGGGCTCACCAAGGCAGAATTCGGCAAAATAGGAACCCCCGTAGCTTGCCAGGCGCTGACCCAGCCGAATGCGTGTCGCGCGTTCGCTGAAGGTTTCTTCCTTGTGGTATTCCTCGGCGACGTTCAGGGTGACGCGCTCATCGGTTGCGATTGCGCCATCGATAAACCCCTGTATATAGCGGATGCAGAAGATGCCATCGACACCTTCGGGCGATGCGCCCAGGTGTTTGCAGTGCGAGGCGAGTTCAATGGCAGACAATGGTTCTACGGCCATGGCCTCATGCTGAGGGGTAAGTAACAGGGCAAGCGAAACCAGCCCGGTCGCAATGACGTTTTTCATTAGATGCCTCGTTATATTGTTTATAGTTATATAGGTTATATCATTTGTACGCGAAATAAATGCCTTTGGATCATCCATGCCGGGGAACCGCGAAAATGCCGCAGGTTACCTGGCGATACACTTACTGGCTGATATCAGGGCACGCCTCACCCGGGTTGCAGGATATACCTGAAGTGGATTCTAGCGTAGGTTGAGCAAGCACTTACCGCATTGATTGTCGGGAAATACTACTTGAGTCAACAGGGAATTCAATAGTAAATAGGTAATTCAACGAGGCCGAACAGATGAACGGGGAATTTTCAACCCTGCGCCTGGGGGCCTGGATTCACAATAGGGTGCCCGCCAGGCAACCCGCGTAAGGCCGCCTCTAGATCAGTCCAGTGCGACCCCGCCGTATTCGATACCGGTGAGGTACGCCATTTCACGGTCCCAGGTAGTTAAATCGTCGATACAGAACTTGCCCAGATGGTCGTGACCACAGGCGCGCGCCATCACCTGCATCAGCTCGGTCGACGCGCGCAGGAAGTTGTTGAGTTGCTCGGCGCCCTGGTCGATCTTTAGCCGGGCCCGTAGTTCCGGTTTCTGCGTGGCAATACCGACTGGGCAATTGTTGGTGTGGCAGGCGCGCATGCCGAGACAGCCGATGGACTGCAGCGCGGAGTTGGAAATGGCGATCGCATCGGCGCCAAGCGCCAGTGCCTTGATGAAGTCGGCCGGCAGGCGCAGGCCACCGGTAATAACCAGGCTCACATCATCGCGACCTTTTTTATCGAGATAGCGCCGAGCGCGCGCCAGTGCCGGGATCGTTGGCACCGAGATATTGTCGCGAAATATCAAGGGTGCCGCCCCGGTGCCCCCACCGCGCCCATCCAGAATGATGTAATCGACACCGATCTGCAACGCCGCTTCGATATCGCGTTCGATGTGTTGTGCCGACAGTTTCACACCGATGGGAATACCGTCCGTTGCCTCGCGTACTTCAGCGGCAAAACGGCGATAGTCATCGAGGTTGTCCCAATCCGGGAAACGTGCGGGTGAAATTGCTGCTTCACCGGGCTTCAGCCCACGCACCTCGGCTATCCTGCCCTGTACCTTGTTACCGGGCAAGTGGCCTCCGGTGCCGGTTTTGGCGCCCTGACCGCACTTGAAGTGAAAGGCCTGGCAGCGTTGTACCTTGTCCATCGAATAACCGAAACGTGCCGAGGCGAGTTCATAGAGATAGCGGCTATTAGCTGATTGTTCATCGCCTAGCATGCCGCCTTCTCCCGAGCAAATTCCAGTGCCAGCAAGTTCAGCCCCTCGGGCTAGCGCGATCTTGGCTTCCTCCGAGAGCGCACCGAAGCTCATGTCAGAGACAAACAGAGGTCGATCCAGTTGCAGGGGCTTTCTGGCGTTTGGCCCGATAATCACCTCGCTGCGGACCGGGTCTTCATCGAGTGCCGGCAGCTTATGCAACTGAGCGGTCAATAACTGGATTTTCTCCCACCTGGGTAACTCGTCACGCGACACACCCATTGCGCTAACACGCCCATGATGGCCGACTTTGGACAGGCCATGCTCGGCCAGATGCTGGATATACTGGGTGTGTGGTTCCTCAGCAGCGCCGTGAATATCCTTGTACAGACCCTGGTAGGCATCGCGATTGTAGGGTTGTGGATGTGCTTTTTCCCAGGCCCTGATTTCATCCTCGTCGACCAGTACCTGGTCGCCCACCAGCCAGCATTCGAAACGATCCAGGCGCTCGGAATTATTGTAGGCGCTGATCCCGGATTTATAGTTGTAGTCCCAGTTATGCAGGCCGCAGATTAAATTATTGCCACGGATATGACCGTCCGCCATCAGTGCGCCGCGATGGGCGCAGCGCCCGTACAGCACTGAAACACCTTCCTCATCCTTCCAGCGCACCACGACCAGGTCTACGCCCGCCAGCAGTGCATAAGTTGGATCAAGCGGCTTCAGCTCTGAATAGTTGGCGATGGAAACTTTCTTCATGTTTAACTCGCGTTGGCTGGAAACAAGGGGGCAAGAATAGCATCGGATCCTGTCGCCAGGCCAATAGCAGGCTGGCGTCGACTGGACCTCGAATCTGCCACGGTTTATGCTGCGCCGTTGCAGCTGCATGAATCGAGGCGTCGAAAGCCGACGCAATTTTTTAACCGTCTGCTGTTCCGTAAGCGCATCAGATACCAACCGGAGAAATTGTGAGTCGTGATGAACAAGCGAGTTGGTTGCCTGAACGCCTGACGACAGCATCGGGTGAAAACCGTCGCGTTGGTGTTGAAATCGAGTTCGCCGGCGTCGAACCGGGGGTCATAGCGGGCCTGATCGTGGAATTGTATGGTGGCAGCTGCGTTGAGAAAACCCGCTTCGAAATCGACGTGATCGATACTCGCTTTGGCGATTTCAAACTCGAGCTGGATTCAGCTTACCTGAAGCAACTGGCCGCTCAGGAAGCCGCGAAGCTGGCGCCACCGAGCCAGCTCGGCAGCATCACCGCCGATCTGCTGGCGCGCGCCTCGGCGCTGTTGGTGCCCTGGGAAATCGTGGCACCACCGATCGCCTTCGCCGAGGTGCAGGACCTGTGCGAACTGGTCGCCCGTCTGCGTCAGCGGGGCGCGCTCGGTACCCGGCACGCGCTGCAGTTCGCCTTTGGTGTCCATCTCAATCCTGAATTACCGGATCTCGAACACGGCACTATCGTCAATTACCTGCGCGCCTATTTTTGCCTGTATGACTGGATAGTGGCGCGCGAGAAAATCGACCCGATGCGCAAGCTGACGCCTTACATCGACCACTTCGGCAAGCCTTACATCCGGAGGGTGATCGACTGGAATTACCGACCCTCGCAGCAGCGCTTGATCGACGATTACCTGGAGTACAATCCGACGCGGAATCGCAGTCTTGACATGTTGCCGTTGTTCACGCAACTCGACGAAGCCCGCGTCAGGGCCGTTGTCGACGATGATCGCATCAACGCGCGCCCCACCTTTCACTATCGGCTGCCGAACTGCGATATCGATAATCCGGGCTGGAATCTCGATTATCCGTGGCAGTTGTGGCTGGAAGTCGAAAAACTGAGTAACGACGAATCGCGCCTGCGGGAATTTTGCGCCGCCTACCGCATTGTTATCGACAGCCTGATTCCACCGCTTGGCAGGAACAGCTGGCTGCAACAAAGTGCAGCATTACTCGAGGGTTAGCGCGTAAATGACGCACTCGAATAGCAGGCCACTGGTGATCGTTACCGGGCCTCATAAGAAATTGCGCTTCGGCTGGTGGGCGAGTCGATTCATGTTATGGACCTGCGGCCTGCGCGCCCATTACGTGACCCCGGCCAGTCCGCGCTATCCGCCGGGTGTCGTCGGGGTGGTTATCAGCGGCGGCGACGACATTCAGCCAAGGCACTACGGAGTGATCGGGGACGCGGGCGCCAACTACGACCCCGAGCGTGACGCGCTGGAACTGGAAATATTCAAAGCGGCGTTTGCCGGGCAGTTGCCAGTGCTGGGCATTTGCCGCGGTGCGCAACTGATGAATATTGCCCGCGGCGGTAACCTGAATCAGGATTTGCGGCCACTGCGGGAGCATACCCCGAATAAGAACACGATATTCAGGATCAAGGAAGCTGTCCTCGAGCCGGCGTCGAAATTACTGGGTATCGTCGGCCCCTCGCCGCTGTGGGTAAACAGTCTGCATAACCAGGCGATCGACGAGATCGCGGCGCCGTTCCGGCTCGCCGCGCGTGACCGAGACGGGTTTGTGCAGGCCATCGAGCATCCCGGGCATGAATTCATGATCGGCGTGCAATGGCACCCCGAGTACCTGCCCTACGCAAAGCAACACCGCAAGTTGTTCGCGGCTTTTGCGTGTGCCGTCAAATCCTCCACCAAAACCCTGCCGGTGACCGACAGCGGATCTTTGCCTTGAGTTATACGATCCTGTTCCTGAGCGCATTCGGCGCCGCGACAATACTGCCTTTTTACTCGGAGATTGCTTTCATCAGCATGCTCGAGCAGGGTTTTGCGCCTTTCGCAGTGTGGCTGGTGGCTACCACTGGCAACAGTCTGGGCGCGGCCGTCAACTGGGTGCTGGGTCGGTTTTTAACCCGTTTCGAAGCGCGCCGCTGGTTTCCTTTCAAGCCCGAGTCGCTGCATCGCAGCCAGGCATGGTTTCAGAAATACGGCGTCTGGAGCCTGTTGTTTGCGTGGTTACCTATCGGTGGTGATGCGTTGACTTTTATTGCCGGGGTCATGCGTGTCAGGTTCGAATTGTTCCTTGTGCTCACCGCTATCGGCAAGGGTGTCCGCTACGCCGTGCTTATTTTGCTCTACAACGGCTATCTCCAGGTAGTATCCTGAGCGGGCAGAGCGAACATCCGTATGAATAGCCGGCAAATCGGTTGCCCTGTGTTGCTGAAGGATTGCTGGGTGCTCGATGCTTTTGACGGGTCATCGGTGCCGCCGAGATGCCTCGGCTGTGGAGTGTTTTAACATTATCAACCTGGAAGGTAACGGAGAATTGTGTGAAACCGGTATTGCTGGTGCAAGGTGTCAAACACATTGATGAGGTGCCGCGACTTGCGGAATTGAGAGACCAGGCGGAGATTCGTTGCGCGAGTAGTGCCGAGGATTTGCGTACCATGCTACCCGGCGCCGAGGTCATGTTGGGCTGGAATTTTCGTGCTGCCAGCCTGCGCGAAGCCTGGTCTGCGGTCGACAGTTTACGCTGGATTCACTGGGCGGGGGCCGGCGTTGATGCAGCTATGTTCGACGAACTCGTCGCTAGCGATATTCAGTTTACCAATGCGCGCGGTGTATTCGATCAACCGATGGCGGAATGGGTGCTCGGTATGATTATCGCGTTTGCCAAGGGCTTTCCCGAAACACTTGCCTGCCAGGCGCGTGGTGAATGGCAGCATCGGTTGTCCGAACAGGTCGCGGGTAAGCGCGCACTGGTGGTCGGTGTCGGTTCCATCGGACGTGCGGTTGGACGCCTGTTGAAGGCAGTCGATATGGAGGTCGAGGTCGTGGGTCGAAGTGCGCGCGATGGGGATCCGGATTTCGGGCATGTTTTTGCCATCGAGGAATTACCGGCATGCCTGCCACGAGTCGACTATGTCGTGCTGATCACGCCTTTAACTGAACAGACACGGGGTCTGTTTGCAGCAAACGAGTTCGCCGCGATGAAACCGCAGGCACGCTTTATCAACATCGGCCGGGGTGCACTGGTAGTCGAGGACGCGCTGCTTTCAGCGTTGCAGGCAGGTGGTATCGCGGGTGCTGCGCTAGATGTGTTTGTCGAGGAACCGTTGCCGCCGCAAAGTCCTTTCTGGACCGCGCCCAATTGCCTGGTATCGCCGCATATGTCAGGTGACTATGCCGAGTTCGAGACCACTATGGCAGCCCAGTTCATTGAAAACTGGCGACGTTACCTCGCGGGGGAGGCGTTGCTCAACCGGGTCGATAAACGCCTGGGATTTGCTGAGAAAATAACCACCGGGAGTTAACCGGGGCGACTCAACGACCGTGAGGCGGTTGCTGTGCGTGCCATTCGGGAGAGAGGTCCTGTGCTGTCCGGGGTCGCCGAAAAGATCAGGGAGGTGAGCGATGGCTCGAGGCCGATGGCAGCTAGTTGCGGTAGTGATCGGGTAGCGCGTAGCTGGCACCGAGGAACTTACCGAATACTTCGGCGATCTGGGGATGGTTCACCGGTTCACCGGACTCATCCTCCAGCAAGTTCTGTTCGGACACATAGGCCTCGTATGCGGTCGATTCATTCTCTGCAAGTAGATGATAAAACGGCTGGTTTTTGTTCGGGCGCACACCTTCCGGAATCGATAGCCACCATTCCTCGGTATTGTTGAATTCGGGATCGACATCGACGATGACACCGCGAAAGTCATAGATGCGGTGTTTGACCACCTGGCCGATTGCGAATTGTGTACTGGTTATGCTCATGCTACTCATATAGTTGCTATTTGGATTATATCAATACCTTCCTGGCAGATATAATTGCAGAAATCGACGCATATCACACTATCCCGATCTTCGCTCGTGCTGCCTCCGGGCCCAGCACGCGGGCACCCAGGCGTTCGATAATTTCAGCGGCACGTTCCACCAGCATGCCGTTGCTGGCGAGCTTACCACGTTCAAGGTAGATATTGTCTTCGAGGCCGACACGCACGTTTCCACCGAGTAATACGGCCTGCGCCACCATCGGCATCTGCATCCTGGAAATACCGAACCCGGACCAGACGGCGTCCGTCGGCAGCGCCTGTTGCATTGCCGACATGGTCGCGGTGTTGGCACCGGCGCCCCAGGGAATACCGAGGCAGATCTGGAACATCGGCGGTGCGCTGATCAGGCCGTCGTCAATCAGGCTGCGCGCCAGGCGTATCTGGCCCAAATCGAAGACTTCGAGTTCGGGCTTGACGCCGAGATCCAGCGTAATTTGCGCCATGCAGCGCAAGTAGGATGCCGTGTTGATATAAGTGTAATTGCCACCGAAGTTCATGGTGCCGCAGTCGAGACTGCAAATGTCGGGCTTGCATTCGACCACGTGTGCAAGACGCGCCTCCGGGCCGATCATGTCGGTGCCTGGCCCGGGCAGTGACGGATCGCCTTCGCTCGGTACCCAGTCGCCACCAATGCCTGCGGTCAGGTTGATAATCATGTCGACGCCACTATCGCGGATCATGTCTACGGTTTCGCGAAACAGTGCCGGATTGCGTGAAGCCGTGCCGGTGCGGGGATCGCGCACGTGAAGGTGTACTACCGCAGCCCCGGCGTTTGCGGCTTCGATCGCCGCATCGGCCACCTGGCGTGGCGTAATGGGCACATGGTGGCTGCGACTGGTAGTATCACCGGCGCCAGTGACTGCGCAGGTAATGATAACTTCGTAATTCATGCAAAATTCTCTTGATATTCACTTAGTGTAGTCAGGCTGTGAATTTTCGTTTCATTTTTGCGCCTGAGAATTCATTTGACTGACCGAGTGTTTCGCAATGCTGATGCGACCGCTTTTGGCGATCGGCGGTCTGACCGCCAAATAACGGGTGATCGACAGCGTGCTTCACGCCAACGGGCTGCCGGCACAAACGACACATGTTGCCTGTGTCTGCGTTATAGTTGTCTGCCCGCCAGATCTGAAGCATTAGACGTGTCGAAGCTGCAACTTAATATCAGCCTGTATCCGTGGTTTCGCGCCGCTTCGGACGGCCATGCATGGATTACCGTCTTTTTCCTCTACATGAGCCAGAGCTTGCCGCTCGATCAGGTCATTGAGCTCTCTGCGGTTTACTACCTTTCGGTATTCCTGCTGGAAGTTCCCTCGGGTTATTTCTCCGATCGTATTGGTCGCCGCCGCACCTTGTTGATCGCTGCCACGGCATTGATTGCATCCTATTGTTGTTTCATTTTCGGCGCTGGATTCGGTTGGTTTGCTGCCGGCCAGTTTTTGCTCGCCATGGGTATCGCGATGCAGTCCGGCACCGATACGGCCTTTCACTACGATTCGTTGAAAGCGCTGGGGCGAGACAGCGAATACGCGGAACGTGAGGCAAAGGCTGAGCAATGGGGAATGGTCATGCTGGCGATCGCCACGTTGTCGGGTGGCATTCTGGGGCTGATCGATCTGCGCCTGGCTTATGTATTCTCGCTGTTCAGTGCGACCGTGATGGTGCTATTGGCATGGCGCTTCGTGGAGCCGGTTCATGCCGACGAGAGTAATGCCATTCCGCAAAGCTTTGCACGGGTAGTTTGGGATTGCTGTCTGCGTTTGCGCGACCCTGTTCTGGGTTGGGTTTTCGCCGTGGTGATCGTGTTGTATGCGATGGCACACATCGTCTATGAGTTTTACCAGCCCTATATCACGGTGTTACAACTGCCACTGCTGGAAGCTTCTGCCTACGCACCACTGATATCGGGGGTGGTCATTTCGGTGTCGATGTTCGGTGGCGCTATCGGTGCCAGGGCGAGCATGGCCTGGCAAATGGAACTCGGCCTGACCGGCGTGCTCGCGGTCGCGATGTTGCTGCAACTTGGTATCGTCGCGGCCATGGCGGTCGCGGTTAGTCCGGCGGTGCTGGCGTTGGTTTGTCTGCGTAACTTCCCAATGTCGCTGGTGCATGCGCCAGTGCGCGCCGCCATCGCGCCACGCATCGAGCGGCGGCAGCGGGCGACCTACTTATCAATACAGGGTCTGGCAGAACGCCTGTTTTTCGCCTTGCTGCTGCTGTTGCTGGCTTCGGGTCTGCAACGGGGGGCCCCAATTGCGGAATCGACGCTGATGTCGATTCTAACGGTCACGCTGGGGATCGGGCTGGCGAGCGCTATCGTGCTGTTTGCCTGCAGTGGCAGGATCCGACGAGCGCTAAGCGGCGAACCAACAGGAGATTGACTGCCTTGTGTTGGATCATTTGCCGCTAGCCAGGGGATCAGGAACCTTCAGTGATGGGCAGAAGCGAGAGCTCGACGCGTCGATTCAGGCTTCTACCTTCGGCGCTGCCATTATCGGCGAGGGGCGCGGTTTCACCGAAACCGACGGTCTCGATACGAGCCGCAACGACTGCCTTGGACAGCAGGTAATTAGCAACCGAAGTTGCTCGCCTTTCGGACAGGGCCTGGTTGTATTCAGTCGATCCCACGCTATCCGTGTGTCCGGCAACGACGATAACCGTTTTGTTGAACTCCTGTAACACCAGTACTACCGAGTCCAGCACTTCGTAAAAGTTGCCGTTAAGATCGTGTCCGGCGCTGACAAAAGTGATATTGCCCGGCATGATCAGGTTGATGTTGTCGCCTACTCGCTCGACGCTGACACCGGTGCTGCGCAGCGTCTGTCTCAGCTTGGCTTCCTGGCTATCCATGTAGTAGCCGACGCCACCACCGGCAATAGCGCCGACCCCGGCCGCCTGCAGCACGCGTCTTTTACGTGTCTTGCTGCTTTCATCCTTGTTGCTGATATAGGCGAGCACCGCCCCGATACCGGCACCGATACCTGCACCCTTGGCGGTACTGGAAACCTTTTGCTCGCCGGTATAGGCATCGAAGGTCTGGCAGCCGGATATACCGATGGCGCCAACAAGGCTGAGAAGAATGAATAATTGTTTCATGGTGAGTTCCAGTGGAGATCTAAAGGGGATGGAGCATGGTCGGTTAGTATAGTTAAAATGATGATCCTGGTTTCAGTTATTTATGCACTTTTTATGCCTGGCTCACGAACAGATTTGCGAACTAATCTGCGGATGGCAGCTTGTATGTCTCCAGCTCGATGTTTAGCAGTCGCATGCCGATCATGGTTAACTCGCCCTGGTAACGGCGATCGCCGACAGAGGCAAATTCAAACCGATAACGGCGCCGGAAAACCAGGCTACCGGCAGCACTGCGAACCGGCCACAGGCCAGTAATCACCATGCTATCGTCGAGCAATTGCAAATTCAGCTGTTTGCAATGGTTGACCGCGATGCTGCGGGCTCTGCCTTTGAACTGGCCGCTGCGCCACAGGTAGAGCCCGGCAGTGCCGAGCAGGACCAACCACAACAGGTTCGTCAGACTGAACATCGATTATAGCAGGGCGGGCCAAGGTTCGACTGTGGTGTCGCGAGCCGCCATGGCGGCGGTCAGTTCGCAGCCATGGTTTGCACGATCGACTTCATCTTGCTGGCCGCGACCTCGCTGCCATCATCGCGCTGCCACTCGATGTATTGCGAACAAAATGCAGCGACTTCGGCCTTGCCTGCCAGCGCCTTGAGGTCGTCGGGAGTGCGCACACCGAAACCGACAGCGAGCGGCAGGTCGGTATGCTGGCGAATCCGATCGATGTAGTTCTGAAATTTTTCACCCCAATGGGTTTCGTGCCCGGTGACGCCCATGCGCGAGACCACGTAAATCATGCCACGCGAAGCTTTTGCGATACGGCGCACACGCTCCGGTGCGGTATTGGGAGTAACCATCAAAATGGGTGAAAGGCCCAGTTCATCCAGTTTTGGCAACCAGGGTTCGATCTCCTCAACGGGCCAGTCGGGAATGATCATGCCCTTGATGCCGATTGCCGCAGCGGTTGTAAACAGGCGTTCCAGGCCGTAACGGTACAACGGGTTCAGGTAACTCATGAGAACAAATGTCACTTCAGGGTGACGCGCACAAACCCGTTCCGCCAGATCGAGGGTAGCCTGCACCGAACCTCCGTGCTTCAGGGCCTCGTAGCAGGCGTTGACCAGGGTATGGCCATCGGCGACCGGGTCGCTGAACGGTACCTGTAGCTCGATCAGGTGAACGCCGGCGTCGACGAGACCCGCGATGGCCTTTTCGTTTTCCTCGAGGCTCGGGAAACCGATCACCGCGTGCGACATGATTTGCAGGTTTTCATACTGTGCAGGAAACATGATCAGAGTTCTCCTTGTTGTTGCATTATTGCGGCAGACCGATCTGCTTCGCGTTGCAGGAAGCCGGCCCATTCGGGCTGCGGGAAGGCGCGCGCGACGGTAAATATATCCTTGTCGCCACGACCGCTTAAGTTGATGACGAGATTCTGCTCGGGCGTCATCTGTTGCGCACGCTTGAAACCACCGGCCAGACCGTGGGCCGATTCGAGTGCCGGGATGATGCCTTCGGTCTTCATCAGCAGGCTGAACGCCGCGGTGACCTCTGCATCGGTGGCGGAATCGGGGATGACGCGACCCTGTTGCGATAGATGGGCGAGTATCGGCGACACGCCAACGTAGTCAAGCCCGGCCGCAATACTGTGGGTATCACCGAGTTGGCCATCATCGTTTTGCAGGAACAGGGTCTTGTAGCCCTGTGCGATCCCGGTTTCACCAGTGTTCTGTGACAGACGAATCGAATGTTGGCCATCCTCCAGGCTGAGACCGCCGGCCTCGATGCCGACCAGCTTGACCTCGGGATCCTCGAGAAAGGCGGCAAACGCGCCCATCGCGTTGGAACCACCGCCGACACAGGCAACGATCTCGTCGGGCAGTCGGCCCATCTGGCGCATCGCCTGCTCCTTGATCTCGGCGCTGATCACGCTTTGAAAATAGGATACCAGTTCCGGGAATGGGGCCGGCCCGCAGGCGGTGCCGAGTACGTAGTGCGTAGTTTCGACCGAAGCCGCCCAGTCGCGCAGCGCCTCGTCGAGTGCCTCTTTCAGGGTTTGTGCGCCGGTGGTTACACCGACCACGTTGGAACCCAGCTGGCGCATCCAGAAGACGTTTGAATATTGGCGTTCAATGTCTTCGGCGCCCATGTAAATGGTGGCATCAAGCCCAAGTCGTGCCGCCATGATCGCAGTCGCAAGGCCATGCTGACCGGCGCCGGTCTCGGCAATAACGCGCTGTTTGCCCATGCGTTGCACGAGCAGACCCTGGCCCAGCACATTGTTGATCTTGTGTGCACCGGAGTGATTCAAATCTTCACGTTTGAGCCAGATTTGCGCACCGCCGAGTTGTTTGGATAAACGCCGTAATGGGGTCAGTGGAGTTGGGCGGCCACTGAATTCCTGGGTCAGGGTGAGGTATTCCTGCCAGAAAGCCGGATCATCGCGTAGACCGAAAAATAAATCTTCGAGCTCGGTAAGTGCTGGCAGTAGTATTTCGGGGACGAAGCGTCCGCCGAACTCGCCAAAAAATCCATTGTCACTGCGAATCATTGCTGGCTCCCGGGTTCTGATTGAACATTAAGAATGACATATACTAAACGGTTTAGTATAGTTTGCATAAATTAAAGCGATAATCAACCCTGATATGGCTCAGAAGTCCAAAAAAAACCAGATAGCCAGTGCGGCGCTGGCCCTGTTTCTCGACAATGGCTTCAAAGGAACCTCGATCGATATGGTGGTGAAGGTGAGCAAGGTGTCCAAGGCGACGGTATACAATCATTTTCCGGACAAGGCGGCCTTAATACTGGCGACCCTGGCGCTGTGGATCGATGCCAACAAACCTTTGATTGCGCCGGTGCGCAGTATTGAAGATTTTGAGGCGCTGGTGCATCAACGCTGGCTCACCGCGGAAGCCGTGCGCTTTTATGCCCTGGTCATCGGCGAGGGCTGGCGTTTCCCGCAGGCAAAGCAGTTGTTCTGGGAGCAGTACGATCGTCAGTGGCGCCAGGCGTTCAGCTATGTATCGGTCAATGCGGATACGCTCGACGAGCTACTGATCGACCAGCAACTGGACCACCTGTTGCTGGAGGGTTTGAAGCGTCTCTAGCATCCCCGCTTGCTTGTCGGGGTTCAGGATCAGTGGTTTCCCGGACTTTCTTCCTGCTGCGACGTGGTTACCGAGTGCTGTTGCGTGATGCGAATCAGATCATCGCCGTAGAGTTCCAGCTTGCGCGCGCCGATGCCTGGAATTTCCGCCAGTTGCGCGGTAGTTTCGGGCCGTAGCTCACAAATCGCATGCAAGGTCTTGTCATGCAGGATGACGTAGGGTGGTACCGCTTGTTGCTGAGCAAGCTCACTGCGATGCAGGCGCAGCGCGTCGAACAGCGGTGTGTCGGCAGCCTGCAGCGAAACCTTGATCTTGTCGTTCCTGGGTTTCTTTGCCTTCCCCTGCTTGACGAATTGGCGCAGATGCAATTTCTGCGAACCGTTCAACAGCGGCTTGCAGCTTGAGTTCATCTTAAGTGCGCCATAGTTGTCGATATCGGCGAACAGGTAGCCGAGAGCAATCAACTGTCGGAACAGGCTGCGCCATTCGTTGTTGTCGAGATCGCCGATGCCAAAGGTGCTCAGTTGATCGTGACCGTTTTGTATGATGCGCTCGCGTGCATTGCCGATCAGCACATCGATGACGTAGTTCACGCCAAAGCGTTGTCCGGTACGAAAAACGCAGGACAGCGCCATGCGCGCCGCTTCGGTCGCATCCCAGGTCTGGGGTGGTTCGACGCAGTTGTCGCAGTTTCCACAGGGTTCGGGCAGGATTTCATCGAAGTATTCGAGCAGGGTCTGGCGCCGGCAGCCGCTTTGTTCACAGAACCCCAACATGGCTTCCATCTTGTGATGCAGCACGCGCTTGAATTGTTCGTCGGCATCGCTCTGCGCCATCATCTGGCGCAGGTTGATGATGTCCTGCAAACCATAAGCCATCCAGGCATTGGCCGGGTCGCCATCGCGTCCGCCGCGACCGGTCTCCTGGTAATAGGATTCGATGTTCTTGGGTAGATTCAGGTGCGCAACAAAGCGCACATCGGGCTTGTCGATACCCATACCGAAGGCAATCGTGGCGACGATGATGACCGCTTCCTGTTGCAGAAAGATCCTCTGGTGGCGGGCGCGAACATCCTTGTCGAGTCCGGCGTGATAGGGCAACGCGTGGCGACCCCTGTCACTTAGCCATTTGGCTGTCTCTTCGACTTTCTTGCGCGACAGGCAATAGACGATACCGGCATCCTGTCCGTGGTTTTCCTGGATAAACTCCCACATCCGCTGACGGCCGTTATCGCCCTGGGTAATGCGATAGAAAATATTGGGTCGGTCGAAGCTGTGTACAAAACGTGCCGCGCCCTGCAGCTGCAGTTGCGCCTCGATTTCTCCGAGGGTGCGCCGGTCGGCGGTCGCCGTGAGTGCAATGCGCGGAACCCCGGGAAACCGCTCGTGCAGTTGTTTTAACTTCTGGTAATCGGGCCTGAAATCATGACCCCACTGTGAAACACAATGCGCTTCGTCGATGGCGAACAATGCGATACGGCACTCACCGAGCAATTGCAGAAAATCCGCGGTAAGCGCGCGTTCAGGCGCCACGTAGAGCAGGTCGATGTCGCCGGCCAGAACCTGCTGACGGGTGTTGAACTGTTGTTGAGAGGATTGCGTCGAATTGAGGAATGCCGCATGTATGCCATTCTGTGCGAGCGCGTCGACCTGATCCTGCATTAACGCGATCAAAGGCGATATGACGATACCGACACCGTCTCTAATCAGGGCAGGTATCTGGTAACAAAGCGATTTCCCGCCCCCGGTCGGCATCAGCACCAGCGCATCCCGGCCCGCGACCAGGGCGTCGATGATTTGCTGCTGCTGAAAGCGGAACTGTGGGTAGCCGAAGCGGCTACGCAAAATATCAAGAGCTTGAGACATGGTGATATAGCCGTCCTTTTATCGGTAGTTAACCCAAAATCCTCCGCTGGATCTACTGCGGTCGTCTAATGCACTGAATATCATGCATTTTTTCATTATTTTAAGCTCACTCGTAGAGTGGCTACGCGATCGTTTAAAATAACGCAAGAAATACCTGATATTCAGCACTTTAGTCGCCCTCGCTACGATCCAACGGAGGATTTTAGGTTGATGAACTGTCCCTGTTGTTCCGGCCAGACCTTTGACCGCTGCTGCGGACGATTTATATCACATCGCGCGCTGCCTGAAAATGCAACGCAGCTGATGCGCTCGCGATTCAGTGCTTTCGCGCTCGCAGAGCGCGACTATTTGCTGGAAACCTGGCACCCCGATTTCCGTCCGCCGCAACTGCGCCTCGATAGCGAGATTCGCTGGCTCGGTCTCGAAATCATTGCCAGCGAGGAACAAGGCGAGAAGGCGCAGGTCGAATTCGAAGCAAGCCTGCTGTCGGCGGGCGAAGTCAGGGCGTTGCGCGAGCGCAGTGTGTTCGTTAGGCATCAGGGGCGCTGGCAGTACACTAACGGTGAGCAGTTAGCGCCGCGCACCGCACCGTGGAAACCCGCGCGCAACCAGGATTGTCCCTGTGGCAGCGGTCTCAAGTTCAAGCGTTGCTGCGCTAAAGCGTCTGTATAACGCAGAGTGTACTCAACCGGGCGTTATGCGCTGTCCGCCTCTAGCTGAGGCAAGGACCACCGCAACCACCTGGAGATTGCGCGGGTAATTCGCCGCGGTGTTTTCGCTTTCGCCGCCTGGCGCGAGTCGCTCGATCACCTGTTGCTGCAACCAAATCAGGCGATCACAGCAGTTGGTCGCGAATGCCGTGCAGAACAATATCGGTATAACCGACGATACCTATCACCTTGCCGCCGTCGACCACTGGCGCACGCCCGAGACCGAAGCTTTCGAAGAGGCGAGCGCAGTAGCGAATATCCATTTTCGAATCGACGCTGACCACTGGCTTGGACATGATTTCATAGATATTGACACGTTCGGGTGACTTGTTCTTGGCCAGTACCTGCTTGGCGATGTCCGACAGCAGCACGAGGCCGTATTCGTCGTTTTCATGACGGGTATCGACGATGAAACACTTGGATTCAGGGTGTTTTGCTTTCCTCAGCACTTCGGCCACGGTGTCCATACCGTCAACCAGATCGAAGTCCCGTTGCATGACGTCCTCGACACGGATAATGGTTCTCTCGTTCATATTTCTTCCTCGACTCGCTCGGATAACTGGCTGACTTGATGCGAAATACCTACCGCATCCTCGACATCGATGCTGAAAGCGATGCCGGAACCAGGATTGGCTTCAAACTCCCCGGTGGCCTCGATGGTCTCGAGTATGTCGCGGGAGAGGTGCTCTTCGACCAGCAACAAACATACGTCGCGCTGTGTTTCCAGATTCAGGCCGAGGAAAGTCTTGGCCGCTTTCAAACCCTCGCCACGCGCGGTCGAGATCACGGTCGATCCCGTCGCCCCCTTGAGGCGAGCGGCTTTGACGATTTTATCAGTGATCGAATCCTCGGTCAGTGCAATGATCAGTTTAAAGTGCATGATGTATTCTCACTAGGTTGATGATTTTTGACTGCGTCGGTTGCTCCAGGCAGAAAGCTGGGCATAGGCGAGCACAGACATGATGGGGAAAAGACTGGCGAAAGCGATCAGGCCAAAGCCGTCGAGTAATGGGTTCCGTCCCGGGACTGTGCCGGCGAGACCGAGTCCGAGCGCGGCCACCAGCGGTACGGTTACTGTGGACGTGGTAACGCCGCCCGAATCATAGGCGAGCGCAATAATCATGCGCGGCGCGAACATGGTTTGTATCAGCACAAATACATAGCCGCTGATGATGTACCAGTAGAGCGGAGTGCCGCTAATGATACGGTAAACGCCAAGCGCAATACCGATGGCAACCCCGATCGCGACAGCGATGCGCAGCCCCCAGGTATGGATGGCACCAGCCGACACCTGGTTGGCCTTGATCGCCACGGCGAGCAGTGACGGTTCGGCTATGGTGGTGGAAAAACCGATGGCGAAAGCGAACAGGTAAACCCAGTGGTAGTCCCACCATTGCAATATTCTGCCGGCATGTTCGCCCGCGATGAATTCGGGGTTGGTCAGCTGGTAGGCCATCAGCTTGCCGAGCGGAAACAGCGCTGCCTGCAGGCCTTCGAGGAAAAACCCTAGCCCCAGCAGTACCAGCAGGAAGCCGGTAACAATTTTTTTCAGGTTGGGGATGGGCTTGCGCAGAATGATAAACTGGAAGCCGAAGATGATCAGTGCGATCGGCAACACGTCCCAGACAGTGTCGAGGATCGCGTAACAGAGATCGATTAGAATGTGATTCATGTCGGGGTCACACCAGCATGCCGTAGCCCATGACGAATATCATCGGTGTCAGCGAAGCGAAGGCGATCAGGCCGAAGCCGTCAGTCATCGGGTTGCGTCCCTCGATTGAACTGGCCAGCCCGACCCCGAGCGCCGTGACCAGTGGGACAGTTATGGTCGAGGTGGTGACACCGCCTGAATCGTAGGCGATGCCGATGATTTCCTTTGGAGCGAAAATCGTCATGATGACGACTCCAAGGTAACCGATCACGATCAGGTATTGAATCGGCCAGCCCATGACGATACGAAACACGCCGATCACGATGGCGATCCCGACCGAGATCGCAACCGTATAACGCAGTCCTTGCGCATAGGATTCGAGTGCGCGCTCATCACTGGCGATCATGCCGCCGTTGGCGGCGACATTGGCGGCTTCATCGGCGACGGCGATCAACGCCGGCTCGGCGATGGTGGTACCGAAGCCCAGCGCAAAGGCGAAACACAGCAACCAGAAGATATTGCCTTTACTGGCGAAAGCGTAGGCCATGGATTCGCCGATCGGGAACAATCCCATGTTCAGTCCCTGCACAAACAATGTCAGTCCGATGACAACGAACAGGATTCCGACGGCAATTTCGCCAAAATTCGGAATCGGTTGCTGCAGCACCGCAAACTGGAAAAAGCCGATTACGAGAATAATGGGCAGCAGATCGCGCAGGCTATCGAACAGCGCGCCCCCAACCGCCTTGAATGATTTCATCTGGATCCGAAAACGAATTATTCTTCTTCGAACTATATCAGCCTGAACTTCGCAGGCCCATGACCAAAATCAATATTGTCTTTGCTGGCGGTGACCAGATGCGGGGGTGAACAGAAGATCGTCGCAGGCGGATCGGTAAAGCGTCAATCGCCTGCAATCGTGAGGTTTTCGGCATTTTTGCGATCCAGGAAATCCATCGCCCGGGCCTCGGCCGCGCCACCGAACAGGAACATGGTCATGTGGCCACGAAAGCCTTGCAGAAACAGTTCTGCGTCAACGCCCGCTGCGATCAATGCGTCGTAGTAGTCCCTGGGCTGATCCTGTTTGACCAGGAAATCGAGTTTACCGTGATATAAAAACACTGCCGGGTCGTCCGCGGAAACGTGATATTGCGGCGATGCCTCGGCATAGCGTTCGGGCATGTCGTCCCGGGTTCCACCCATGAAGCGCTCGACAACGGGGCTATTGCTGTATTTGCGCAAATCCGCCGGGATACCGCCGGCGACCACGGCGCGCAAGCGTGTCAGCTGTTGCGCTGGATCCGCAGATGATCCCTGCTGCTCCAGACCTCCCAGCAGCGCCGCGAGATGCGCACCGGAGGAGTAACCCCAGGCGTTCACCCGATTAAGGTCAAATTGATAAAGCGCAGCGTTTGTGGTCAACCAGCTGCGCGCCTGCTGCAGATCTTCAAGTTGCGCTGGAAAGGTATATTGCGGCGCGAAGCGATAGTCCAGATTCATTACTGCATAGCCGCGATGTGCCAGATCCAGGCTGATGGAGGTCATGTCGTCACGGCTGCGATTCGCCCAGCCACCGCCATGTATCATTAACACAACCGGCAACGGGCCGCGTTTTTGCGGCAGATACAGATCGGCGCGCAGGGATTGGGGCCAGTCGGGCTCGCTGTAGACGAGATTGCGGATTTCGTCTGCGATTGGGTAACGGTTAGTGGATTCAGCTATCGCCACCAACGCCGGCTGTGCCCCCAAATGCACGTGGCAACCGGTCGCCGCCAGGGCAAAGATCAGCAGCAGGCTTAGCGTCAGAAACGGGTCGCGTTTCATCGAAGCGGATATGAATCATATTGAAGCATTGCTTTAGTATTACGCAGCGCAGGGGATACTGGATCGTTTCCCTGGCATAAGGTGAACTAGGTTACCCGATGTGAACGGGAACAGCTGATGCAAATCAAGTTGCCCTGGCGGGATTGCGCTAGGCTGATGCTTTGCTATAAAAGACCCTGAAAAATGAGGCATTCGACCAGTCGGCAAAGCCGCGGACTACTGTCACAATTGATTTTGTTGACCTTCCTGTTGTGCGGCGCTTTTTTGGCCAATGCCATAGCCGCCCACCGCGTCCCCCCTAACAGTGAGTGTCCACAACCCCGCTTCACCGGTAAGGCACCGCATGAGCTTTATAGTCGCATCAATCCTCTGCAGTCCAACCGGCGAAATCGACGCGCCGGTAAGGAGCTATTCGAGGACCTGGCGAACCCGAGTTGCGCGGTCTGTCACGGCAGGCAGGGTGATGGCCGCGGCCAGTTAGCAGACCAGTTCGACCCACCACCGCGTAACTTTGCCTGCGCCGCCACGGTCGATGGCATTCCTGACGGACAGTTGCACTGGATTATCAAGAATGGCTCACCGGGAACGGCGATGCCGCCATTCTCCTACCTGACCGATGAAGAGATCTGGCAACTGGTGCTCTACCTGCGTTCCCTGACCGACCACGAATAGTTCGATAGCCGCTAGTCGGATACCGGGCTTGCCTCCACCAGGCGGCGTGTGAGGTTTGCGGCAACGCGCTCGCGCCAGGCGGTGATGATGCCGGCAATACCGATCAGGGTCATGCCGACGATGGCGGTGGGAGTTGGCCACTGAGCAAAAATAATCTGGCTCCAGAACGCCGCAAAAATCAGATAGGTGAAATCCATCGGCGCCAGCCAACTCGCATCGGCAGTCTGGTAGGCACGGCTGATGCAGATATTGGCAGTCAGGTTGAGCACCGAGGCGAATAACGCAAATGCGGCGACCAGCAGGGTCAGTTCGGGCCAGCCGATCGCCACAAAGGGAATGCTGGTGCGCAGCTCACTCGACATCGGGAACAGGCTTAGCAGGCTGATGCCGATCGTTGCCGCAATGATGAAGGTGATGGCGGCAGCAAAGGCCAGCGCCAACGGACTCTCGTTGCGACAGGCCTTGCGGATGGTGAGGATGTTGGCCGCATAGAATAAGCCCGCCAGAATCGGTAGTACCTGCAGCAGCGAAAAATTGGCATCCCAGGGATTCAGCACGAAGGCGGCGCCGGCGCCGCCGATCAGCAGCGCGAAAATGCGCCAGCGGCCGACGCGCTCGCCCAGAATCGGGATTGCCAGCAGCGAAATAAATAACGGGTAGGTGTAAAGCCCTGCGGCCATCTGCGCTACGCTGAGGAAGGGTGCCCCGGAAAAGAAACAGAACATGCAAACCATGAGTATGCCGGCGCGCAGGTAAACCGGGCGCCAGTTGCCTGGAATCAACAGGCCGATACCACCGCTGAGCAGCGCCAGTACGATGACGAAGCCGAGGTTACCGATCGAGCGCAGCAACTGGAATTGCCAGAACGAGGTGTGGGCCGACATTAACTTGACCAGCGAGTCCTGGAAGGCGATCGCAAACACACCGGTGAGTAACAGTATCAGTGCGGTTACCGGGCGATCACCAACAGGCCGTTGAAACAGACTTTTCATGCGTCACTGCGGCTGGTCAACGGTGGCTGCGCACTGGCAGTCGTTGTCCCGGGGTTACTCATCGCCCGCAGCGACCAGGTCGTGGCCGATGCGCAGTATGCTGGCGAGCAAGCCTTCCACGTGTTCGGCGCGCGTCGCGTGGTTGATGATACAGACGCGCAGTACCGGTCGATCGTTGACCCGGGTCGGTGAAATCAGGTAGTCGCCTTCGAGTTGTATGCGGTCGCGTATCGTCGTATTGAGGCGATCGACCGAGTCGTCATCGAGCCCGTCGGGACGAAAACGAAAACACAGAATCGACAGCTGTGGTGCGCTGATCAGTTCGAGATCCTGTTCGTTGCGCACGCGATTTGCCAGGTATTCAGCGCATTGAACGTTGTGCAGGACGTTTCTTCCCAGTCGCTCGAGGCCATAATGGCGCATCGATATGTAGAAAGGCAGGGCGCGAAAGCGCCGTGACAGTTCGGGCGAAATACTGAAGAAGGCGAACTGCTCCGGCGACTCATCCTCGTTCATGCGCAGGTAATCCGAACTCTCCGAAAACAGCTGGCGTGCCCAGCCCGGATCGCGATACAGCAGCAGGCTACCCGACAGCGATTGGAAAAACCACTTGTGCATGTCCATGACCACCGAATCGGCGCGCTCGATACCGCTAAAGCGTGGTCTCAATTGCGCCGACATCAGGCCGCCGGCGCCGTAGGCGGCGTCGACGTGCAGCCAGACGTCCTGCGTGCTGCACAGATCGGCGATCTGCGGCAGGGGGTCGATGGCGCCGGTATTGGTAGTGCCGGCGCTGGCGACCACGCAGATGATGTTGTCATGCTCGGCGAGCGCGCTCGCGAGCGCGTCGACCCGCATTCTGAACTGATCGTCGGTATCGATGGTGACGATGTTGTCGGTGCCGATACCGAGCATGACCGCGGCGCGCCGGATCGAGAAGTGTGCCGCCCGCGAACACAGGATAACGGGTCGGGATTCCAGGCTGAAGGCGGCCAGTCCCTGGCTGCGGAAACCAGGGCCAAACCGTTTTGCACAGGCGCTCGCGATACCGCACATATTGGCCATGGAACCGCCGCTCATGAATACGCCCTGCGATTGCTGCGGAAAGTCCACCAGGTCAGCGAGCCAGCGAATCACCGTTTTCTCGATGGTGGTGCCGACTGGCGATGCCCAGTAACCGCCCACGTTTTCATTGAGCAGGCTTACCATCGCATGCGCCAGCGGATCGCTGGGCAGACCGGACGGCGCGATCCAGCCGAAGAAACCGGGGTGGGTATTGCGACGCGGGTAGCGTTTGGTTGCGCGACTGATCTGCTCCACCAGTTGCTCGAGGCTGTCGCCACCCTGCGGAAAGCTGTGGTCGATGAGCAACGCCACATCCTCCGCCCTGGAGGGGCGAATGATTGGCGCCGTGGTGCGTTGACTGTGCAAATCCGACAGCGCTGCATTCAAATCGATAGCAGCTGCTTGCGTCAGGTCATCGGCTGGGTCTAGGCGCGGACGGCTGGCTGCGGGGATGGGGTTGGGCATTGGCGCATGATCGGGTCGAAGTCGCCGATTGTCGCACGAGACGCGACTGGAGAGAATCGCTAATGGCGGACTTCAGGTATGGCGATGGATAGCAGACAACATGTAGTTGACCGAATGGCGCGACGACAGGCTGAACTGGCGGTTGAAGGGATTGACGCGCACGCCCGTTAACGCATTGACGGTCATGTCGTTGCCTGCAAGCAGGGCTTCGAGTTCTCGCGGTTTGACGAACCTGGGCCAGCTGTGGGTTCCCATCGGCAACCAGCGCAGGACGTACTCGGCACCGACGATGGCAAAAAGCCAGGACAACAGGTTTCTGTTGATGGTCGCGACGAACAGGATGCCGTCGCGCGCGACCAGCTGAGTGCACAGGGACACGAACAGGGGCAGGTCGGCAACGTGCTCGACTACCTCCATGTTGAGCACCACGTCGTAGCGGTGGGGGCGCTCGATCACCTCTTCGACGTCGACGTACTCATACTGGATCTCCAGTTCCGATTGCAGTGCATGCTGTCTGGCGATCCTGATATTGCGCTCGACGATATCGATGCCATGTACCCTGGCGCCGAGTGCAGCCATGGATTCCGCGAGGATGCCCCCACCGCAACCAATATCCAGAATACTGAGCCCCTCAAGGGGGCGGGTCACCCCGGCCGTTCTGCCAAAATGATCACAGATGGCAGTTCTCAGGTATTCGCTGCGCAGTCGATTGAGGCGATGCAGTGGCCAGAACTTGCCCTGTTCATCCCACCACTGGTCGGCAAGTTGACTGTAAAAGGCAACCTCGCCCTGGTCGATAGTGGCACTTTTCATCATTCAGGCGAGAAATTCGGCCCGCGTTTTATGCTGTGCCTTGAAGTTGCCGCCCAGTGCCGTGGTCTGGGTACGCGAATTGGCGTCCATCACGCCGCGCGACTTGACGCAATAGTGAATCGCCTCGATGCTGACCGCGACATCGTCGGTTTGCAGCAGGGTTTGCAGTGCCACCAGTACCTGCTGTGTCAGCCGTTCCTGCACCTGCGGGCGTTGCGCGAAGAAGCGCACGATGCGATTGATTTTGGACAGGCCGATAATCTTGTCCTTGGGAATGTAGGCGACCTTAGCCGTACCGTCGATGGTAACGAAATGATGCTCGCAAGTGCTGGTCAGGCTGATGTCGCGGACCTTGACCATCTCCTCGACGCCCATCTTGTTGTCGATCACGGTGATCTTGGGAAAGTTGAAATAATTTAGACCACTGAAGATTTCGTCCACATACATCTTGGCGATTCGATGCGGAGTTTCCGAGAGGCTGTCGTCGCTGAGATCGAGTCCCAGGGTGCGCGCGATATCGGTAAACGATTTCTTGATGCGTTGATATTTCTCATCACGCTCGAACTGGTGTGGCAGCAATGGTGTCTCCAGGCCACGTTCGAGTAATGCATGGCGTACCAGGTCTGCTTCCAGTGAATAGGGTGACTGGATGTCGGCGGTACTGTGGGCGAGATTCGTGTCCATGATGATTCCTCGGTGATAGTTACGGTTACTTTTTTGTTGTCGGCTTAACTGGCGCGCGCAAGGTGGCGTCCGCCGTCGAGTGCGATTGTTTTGCCCGTCAGGTAGCGGCTTTGCAGCAGGTAGCAAACCGCATTCACGGCTTCTTCTGCACCGGGTACTATCCCCAGCAACGATTTACTCCTTGCTTTCTGGCGATAGGTTTCATCGTCCCCCGGATTGAACATCAACAATGCTGGCGCAATGCTGTTGACCTTGACCAGGGGTGCATATTTGCTGGCAAATGAAAGAGTCAGATTTTCGAGCGCCGCTTTGCTCGCAGCATAGGCGATGTGTTTGCTGCTACCGGTGCTGGCAACGTAGTCGCTCATGTGGATGATGTCGGCAGGGCCCTGTTGATCGCCATGGCGTCGCAGCAGTTCGCCGCACGCCAGGTTGAGCAAATAGGGCGCGCGCACATGCACCTTGAGCATCCGCTCCATGACCTGGCTATGGTCGTTGTCGCCACCTTCTGGTAGCCACTGTGATGCGTTGTGAATCAGGGCTCGCAGCGAGCGGTAACGAGTAGCCAGTTCCGCTGCCAGCAGGTCAGGCCCATCGGCGTCGTCAAAATCGGCGTGAATGGTTTCTATACCCTCGTGCCGCAGTTGCTCGAGGAGCGGACGCTCACGACGGTAGGTGATCACCACGGACTGTCGCTGAGCCCGCAGGCTTCTCGCTACCGCCAGGCCGAGGCGCTGCGCACCCCCGGTGATGACAATGGGAGAATTGCTGTCGTTATTGTCGTTGACTGGCACTGTTGGTTTACCGGGAGGCGCTCAGCGTAACTGCAACCGAGTCAGCAAAGCGTAGCGCGTGTGGTTTGTCAACCCGAACTTCGGCATAGCTCACCTGCTCCGCTTCGGTTGCGATGGCGAGCAGATCAGCGGTAAGCTTTTCGAGCAACTGGAAGCGGCCGTTCTCGATATGATGAATCATGCGCTTGGTAATACTTTTGTAATTCAGCGCGTCGGCTTCGGCGTCACTGGTGAACGTCGAGTCGGCACGGTAGTGAATCTCGGCATTGACGATAATGTCCTGCTGCTTGGTTTTTTCATCCGGGTTGAACCCGATGTAAGTGCGCAGGCGCAGATTGCTGATGTGTATGCGAGCCTCGCTGATGCGCGCCGGCTGTTTCAGTTTGTGAATGCTGGAAGCTGTTTTCATCGTCTCGGTGATTTGGGTCAATGGGATTATTTACGCAGGTCAGCAGGTTTCGGATCACAGCCGTGAGGTTTTGCTCCAGGGGGTGTCCGGGCTTACGCGGAGAGCTGCAGGAGACCCATTGAGACCGCCGCGATCAGCGTCAGGATGGTGCGCATGCGGCGATAGTCCTGCGGGTAGGTGGGAAATAATTCGTCATTTTGCTCACAGAGCCACGCGCCCATTAGTAGGAATGCGGCGGACAGGGACCACCATAGGGGGGCAAACAGATACAACAGCAACGCCACCAGCAGGTAAGCGTTGCTGAGCCACAAGGTCGCGCGCGCGCCCGATGCCTGTGCCATGCCCCACCAGCTGCCGCAGATAAAACAGATGATGGCGAGCGCATAGCTGCCCGCCAGCGCTGTTATTGCAGGCCCATGCTCCGACCCCGACAAAACCAGCAGTGCAGGCAGCAAGAACGGAATGAGCCCGGCATAGCCCAGCACCCGGTTCACCGCCGGCGCAGGGGAGGTGGTCATTTAGCGCGCCAGGGCTTGCAGGATGTCGGATTCCAGCTCGCTATCCAGGGGCTCGACCCTTGAGCCATAGTGGCTGACCGTTTGTCCATCGCGCTGGATCAGGTACTTGTTGAAATTCCAGCCAGGCGCCCTGGTGCGCTGCGCAAGTTCGCGGAACAGGGCATTGGCATCGCTACCGCGTACCGCTCCCGGGGACAGCATGGTAAAGCTGACGCCATAATTGATGTAACAGATCTCGGCAGTCTTCGCTTCGCTGGATGCTTCCTGGTAAAAGTCGTTAGAGGGGAAGCCGACAATTTCAAGTCCCTGCTTCTGGTATTTGCGGTAAAGCGTTTCCAGGCCCTCGAACTGTGGCGTGAAGCCACAATGGCTGGCGGTGTTGACCACCAGCAGCAACTTGTCTGCATAGGAGTCACAAAAATTGACCTGCTCACTGGAACGCAGTTTTTGCGCTTCGAAGTCGAGTAGTGGGCCGCAGCTGGCGGCCGCGTTGGTGGATAGCAACAACAGGGTAAATGCGATCGATAGTTTTGACAGTTTCATCAGCTTTCCTTTGAGTTTTACCAGGGAAGAATTTCGCCGTTCCAGGCCCAGAAGCGACCACTGTCGGCGGGCTTCAGCCCGGTCAGCAGATCGATGAACATGGACGCCGTGTACGCTGGGTCGAACAGGTCGTCTGCGGCCACATTCGACTGAAAGGGTTTTGACAGTGCGGTGTCGTTGGTGCCCGGGTGCAGCGCCGCGACGCAGCCGCGCGGGTGGCTGTGTTGCCATTCTATGCTCAGGGTTTTCAGCGCCATGTTGAGCGCGGCCTTTGAAATGCGATAGCTGTACCAGCCTCCGAGACGGTTGTCCTCGATACTGCCGACGCGTGCCGACACGGTGGCGAGTAGCGGAGCCGGGCTCTGCTTGAGCGCTGCCGCGAAAGATTTGGCGAGCAGCAGCGTCGGCAGGGTATTGATACGGATGTTCTCCAGCAGGAATTCAGGGTCGAGGGCGCGGATGCTCTTTTCTGGTCCGCCGTGACTGCCGTGCAGGTAGCCGGCCGCGTTGACGATCCAGTCAACGCGTTTGAAAGTACCCGCCCAGCTGTCGATGGCCAGGGAATCGCGAACATCAAGCGCCCGCCAACAGAGACGCTCATGCGTGATCCCGCGCCTGCCATGGTAGTAACTGGCCCCGATCTGTGCCTCGGGAAAGCGCATTAGCAACTCATCGACCAGGGCCTGGCCGATACCCCCACTGCCACCTACGATGAGAATCTGCTGGGGTTCCGCGGTCAAGACAGCGCTCTAAAGTTAGAAGATTGAATAAACATGCCTGTGATTACGCAGCGGATGCCCTTGCGGATCAATTCTTGCACAGACCCGGTGCAGGTCCGGCTGTGGCGCTCAATCTTCGAGCAGGTGCCCGTAGTGCTTGTAGAACAGCCGCAACCAGAAGGGCGTGAACAGCGTCGTATAGGCGATAACGATGACGACGGTGGTATAAATTTCGGGATTGAACACACCGGAGAGCAGACCCAGTTGAGCGAATATCAGACCCACCTCCCCGCGCGGCACCATGGACATGCCGATGACCATACGGCGCGTGAGGGTTTCACTCGACAACAGCAGGGCGCCGCAACTTTTGGAAAGGATCGCGACCGCAACCAGCGATATCGAAAAAATCCAGAAAAATGACGAACTCCAGTCAAGCGAACTCAGGTCCAGTGAAAGTCCAACCATGGCAAAGAAGATCGGGGTGAACAGGTTGATGATCGGTTTCATCTGTTCCTGTACGTGCTTCGAGAATTCAGGGTTGGCCTTGAGTGCAACGCCAAAAGGTAGAAAAAAGCGGCGCGACAATGCCAGGCCGGTCGCAAAACCGCCGAGTAGCTCGGGGATTCCGATCGCATGCGACAGCCAGGCAAGGAACAGCACCAGCGAAACGATCGAAGTAGGCACGATACCGGGGATTTCGCTGAATGACTCCCAGCGATGAATGATGTAGCTGATGGATTTTGCCAGGGCCGGCGCAATCATGAAGAAGACGAACATGAAGAGCAGAATGCGTGAGGTGCCGATAGCATCGAATCTGCCGTGGGTAACAAAATTGAACAGGATGGCGAGCAGCAGTACGCCCATGATATCGTCCAGCACCGCGGCGCCGAGAATGATGTGTCCCTCGCGGCTTTGACCTCTGCCGAGGTCGGACAGGGTGCGCATGGTGATGCCGATGCTGGTTGCGGTCATGGTTCCGGCGATCAGGAGGGACACCTGCAGGTCCAGGGAAAACAGGTAGTAGCTGAGGGCGAAGCAACTGACAAAAGGCAGCACGAAACCGGTAAACGCTACCACCACCGACTTGACGCCGGCTTTAGCCAGTTCACCGATATCGGTTTCCAGCCCAACCTCGAACAGCAGCAGGATGATGCCGATTTCGCCCAGGATCAGGATCAGGCCCTCGGCCTCGATGAATCCCAGCAGCGTGGGACCAAGGATGACGCCGGCGACAATCTCACCGATGACGGCGGGCGAGCGCAGGTAGACAGCCAGTTCGCCCATGAGCCGTGACGCCATCAGGATGACGGCTACTTGCAGTATCGCGAGCGAGGTATCCAGGGGTCAGCTCTGCAGCATGCTGAAGTTCCAGCAGTGGGTGATTTCCCGACCGCCCAGCGCGTAGGTTTCGACCCCGAGGTCCGGCAAGGACAGGACCATGCAGCTGTGATTGAATGGAACGCTACCGGGGTTGATTACCAGCACCCGCCCCAGTTGCTCGGCATAGACCTGGTGGGTGTGGCCGACGATCAGCACGTCATGTTCGAAATCGGCCAGTGACTGTGTCCAGTCGGCCTTGCGCTCGGCATTGATATTGCCGTAACGATCGCGCAACTTGATTCCACCGTGCTGTTCGCTCGGCGGATTGGCGTGCACGATGAACAGTCGCTTGCCTTCGATGGAAAGCTCCAGAGTCTGCGGTAATTGCTGCAGGTAGCTGCGAATCTCACTGTTATCAGGGCTGTTATCAGGGCCACTATCGGCGCTGGCGTCGTCATTCGCATAGTTCGCGGCGTTTTGCTCCAGCCAGGTTTGATCGTGGTTGCCGACAATTGTCTTGCAGTTGGCCTTTACCAGGAGCCGGACGGTCGGCAGTAGCGAGTCATAGTAGCCAGCAATATCGCCGGCGCAGATGATGTCATCAACCTGTTGGTCGACGAATATGCGCAGTGCCTCGGCCAGTGCAACCGGGCTGGAATGAACATCGCTGATCAGGCCGATACGAGTAGTCATTTGTGGCCTGTCAGGAGTCGCGGTTCGGTTCGAGGCGTATCGTTAGACGGTTTGATCATCGTTTTCATGGCCGCTCCTGCCGCAGGGTTTTGCGTTCACGTTTCAGTGCATGTATTTCGGCATGCGGTTTCCACAGGTATTGGGAATCTTCCAGTGTCTTTGCCCAGAACAGCTGTCCCGAATGACGCCAGGGGTCGAGCACCAGGCCACTTGCCAGCGGGTCACCGCGCGCGCTGATGATTACAGTGCTGTGTTCGATGCGAAACAGCCTGTCATAGTTGGCGATCCCCCAGTGCAGGCCCAGGCTGCGAAAACGCTCCTGCTGCAGGCGTGTCAGCAGGTCGTAGGTCCAGTCGACACAAAGCCCACGCGGTTTCACCCCCACGTTGACGAGAAAGTTATGCATCAAGGGCGGGTCGGTAAGCTGGTACTCATGTGCCAGCTGGAGCGGATATTCGATCGCGATCGTCGCGGCATCGTGCGCCTCGCCGGGATCGATGTCCGCGCCCAACGCCAGGATCGCCAGTTCGAGCTCGTTGATGCGCTGTTGCTCGGCCAGCGGCTGCGACTCGATAACCGGGGTAGTACTCGCGCAGGCCTGCAGCAGGCAGGCCAGCAATGCCGGCAGCGAGATTGATCTGAGCAATGGAATAATGGGGATCATGAAGCTTTCAAACCAGTAGAGCTGCAAAGGTATCCCAATCTCCGGTAATTTGTCGAGTTACTCACCGCTTCTCTGGTACACTTCGGCAGTGTTTCCACTGCCGATGTCTGACTCATGAGTAGCCTGATCGAACGCCTGCAACAGGGTGAAATAATACTCCTCGATGGTGGTGTGAGCACCGAAATTCGTCGCCGTGGTGTATCCCTGGACAAGAATGTGTGGAGCGGGCTGGCCACCAAAACCAATCCCGATGAAGTGCGTGCGGTGCACGAAGACTACATTCGTGCCGGTGCGCAAATAATCACCGCAAATACCTATTCGACTGCCCGCCACGTGCTGGAGAGCATCAATCTCGGGCATGAGTCCAAGATGCTAAACCTGAAGTCAGTGCAGCTGGCGCAGCAAGCACGAGACAATGTTGCCGACGAAACGGTACTCATCGCCGGTTCAATGTCGAGCATGCCACCGTTGACCAGTCATCGCGAGGTGGCGATAGACGGCCAGATCGAATCCAGTTACCAGGAACTGGCCGAGAGCCTGGTGAATGCCGGCGTGGATTTGATTATTGCCGAAATGATGCGCGATATCGAAAACGCAGGGATCGTTATTCGTGCCGCTGTTGCTACCGGCCTACCGGTAATGATCGGGTTCAGTGCAATGTTGGCAGACAACGGTGTCGACGTGCGCAGCCTGCGCTGGAAGAACACCGACGATACTACGGTCGCGCACGATTTCGGGGAAATGGTCGATAGCCTCAAGCCGCTTGGCGGTCTGGCTGCGGGTATCATGCACACCCGGGTCGAAGATACCGCCCCGGCTCTGGCCGTACTGCGACAGCATTGGTCGGGCCCGTTGCTGGCCTATGCCGAAACGGGTAAATTGATCCTCCCGGACTGGCGCTACGAAGAGGTCAGTTCACCGCAGCAGTACGCGCTCGAAATCGAAGGCTGGATTCGAGATTACGGGGTGCAGATCGTGGGCGGTTGTTGCGGCACCGGCCCCGAGCACATTCGGGCGCTGCGCGACATGTTATCCGATATCCGCCAGCGCACCTGAACAACCCTCGGGACACCCCGCATACTTTCGCTCAGGTATCCTGGGCCCTAATAGCGGAATCATCAGTATCCTGACTCGAACCTGGCAGGTTGAAATGTCTCCAACCTGGCCTGAATCGGTTTGCTAGGGAGAACCCGGGGGCAAGCCAGGTCGTTATTGCAGACCGATTTCACCTGCAATCCTGTTCAGCAATGCCGAGTGAAAACTGATCGCTTCAGGCTTTAAATTCTGGTGGGTTTTTAAGAAATCGACCAAAGGCTTATTCGTGAACTGACCTGTCAAAACTCCGTTTTTGAACATCAACGACTCGCGCACGAACTCCTCCGCGTCGCCGTGGCATTGACTGCACTCGTCCTGGAATCTTGTCGACGGATTTGCGGCTGCCAGCTGCAGGCCGGCTTGGTAAAAATCCAACTCGCGGGACCGGTACGGCAGTCCATCGGCGGTGAATGACGCTTTATGCCCCTGGTTTATCGGTGATGGCAGGTTGGCCCTGGTCTCACCGGTACGTTCCTGTGATGCCTGAACGTCGCCGATGTCGGCGCCGAGTAGCAGGAACAACAGCATCGACAATACGATATTGAGCCTTGAAAATTTCATTTTTGACCACTCCCCGCCGCATCTTCTTCAGGCCGCGGAGCATATCACCAACCGCTAACTCCGGCCAGAGATTCACCGCTCCGGTCTTCCCTGCGCCGCAACTATCAGGATCCATGCCAGCCGCCAGCACTGTTGTAGAAGCGCTGTCTGGCGTGAGGGTCTTCGCCTTGCGATGGTGCAGGCACGAATCGGAGAAACGGGGTGATAAGGTGATATAGGTCATTAAACTTAAAACTCCGTTCTCTAGAATCTCTCAGCGTGAATCCAACGCAAGGGAGGGGTATGCTCGAGTCGTTAAACCTTGAAACCAGGAATGTATCACGCACCGCTTTACTGGGGCGTGACTACCGTGGCGTCAATTTCGAGGTGATGTACGCGGAAGGCGACCAGGTGCAGGCTGGTGCCGTGCTGTTGCGCGATGTTCGCAGGCGAGATATCCGTATTTGCGCACCGCGTGCCGGCAAAATCGAACGTATCGTTCGCGGCCCGCTGCGTCGGCTGGTTGCCGTGCAAATCGAGATGGACGATGATCTCGGTTCGGTCAGCCATGAAAACCCATCGAACCAGGATCGCGGGACGCTACGGCGCTTCCTGCTCGAAACCGGTGTCTGGAGTAGCCTGCGAACCCGCCCCTTCGACAATATCCCGCACCCGGACGCGGAGCCCGGCGCTATTTTCATTACCGCGCTCGATAATGCGCCGATGGCGCCCGAACCACGACCGATCATAGATGCCTGTCTCGATGAATTCCGGGCCGCGATAGCGCTGTTGTCCGCGATTAGCGCCGCGCCACTTTACGTCTGTCACGCCCCCGGTCACGCACTGACTTTTACGGAGTCCGCAGATATCCATTGCGTCCCGTTCAGCGGCGGATATTCGGCGGGTCTTCCCGGCACGCACATTCATGCACTTTGCCCGATCGGTTTTGACGGTGGCGAAGTATGGCATCTCGGTTACCAGGATGTTATTGCGCTGGGGCATCTGCTGTTACACGGGGCACCGTGGCTACAGCGGGTGATATCGCTGGGCGGCAATGCAGTAACGAATCCGCGCAGCCTGCTGTTACCGGTCGGGGCATCGATCGATGAAGTACTGTTAGGCGAGCTCTCGGACTCGCGCAGCGCCATACTGGCCGGATCACCGATCTACGGGCGCCGGCTCGCCGCGTCGGAAAGGTTTCTGGGCGCGAGACAACGGCAGATAAGCGCACTTGAGGGCGCCGCAGTCGACGCTGGTGATGCCGCTTCGAGCAACGCGCCGTTGATCCCGAGTGAGCAACTCGAACGGGTGGCGCCGCCCGGCATCTACGCGGTGCCGTTGATGCGCGCCCTGCAGCTCGGTGATGTCGAACGCGCACGGCAACTTGGCGCGCTGGAACTTGACGAAGAAGACCTGGCCCCGCTCAGCCATGCCTGCGTTTCCGGGAGTGATTACGGATCACTGCTGCGTCGCGTGCTGGAGCAGCTCGAAGGAGCGCATTGACGATGTCGATTAAACGCTCCAGCGGCTTTTTCGACGGCTACCGGGGACTCCTCGGGCTGCGCCTGTTGGCGCTATTGCCGGTCACCGTCGCGGCACTGCTCAACACCGGGTATCAGTACCTGACGCGACTGGTGAGTAATCCGGATAGTGTCGGTGATGATGTTCGCAGCCGTATTGCACGCGCGCTTGGTGCCGGCTACGCGGATGCCGGTGTTTACGACTGGCTTGTCGCCGGCCTGGCGCACATGTTGCCGATGCTGGCGCTGGCGCTGGTGATTGGTGGCTTATGGGAATGGTTGATCGCGCGCGGCCGTGGACAGCCAATGGCGCGCGGTTTTGTGCTGACCGCGCTGCTGTTCACCTTGCTGCTCCCCGGCGCTGCGCCGTTTTATCATATTGTGTTCGGTATTTCGTTTGCGGTTCTGCTCGGCTCCGCTATTTTCGGCGGCGATGGCAGGACCTTTCTGAGTCCGGCGTTGCTCGGTATCGCGATCGTGCAGGTCAGCTTCCCGAACATCTCCGGGGCACATCCTCTATGGGAGGGATTAGCGGGATATGCCGGCAGCAACGCAATCGCGCTGTTTCATCGCGGCGGCGAAGCCGCCCTGGCCGGTGCCGGGATCGATCTCGGCTCGGCTTTTATCGGTAGCGTTGCCGGTAGCATGGGCACCACCTCGGTGCTCGCGGTCGTCATCGGCGCTGCGATGTTGCTGGTTACACGCGTGATCGCGTGGCGCCTGCTGCTCGCGCAGGTGATCGGACTGATCGTCGTAGCCACCCTTTGCAATTTGCTGGGCGAGGGCTCTGGCGCCAGCGCGATGCCGGGCTACTGGCACCTGTTGCTCGGCAGCTTCGCTTTCGGCGCGGTGTTTCTCGCCTGCGATCCGGTCGCCTCCTGCTGCACCAACCCGGGCAGGTGGATACAGGGATTCCTGATCGGAGCGCTGGTCGTGCTGATCCGGGTCGTCAACGCCAATCATCCCGATGCGGTGATACCGGCGATGCTGCTGGCCTCGATCCTTGCACCGCTGATCGATCACGCGGTAATCGCAAGCAATATACGTCAGCGGGCGGGCCGTCATGTCTGAGACCGCTAACCCGGATAGCACCGCGCGCGCACTTGGCGTTACGCTCGCGGTCGCGTTTGTATGTGCACTGCTGGTATCGGTGGTCGCGGTCAGCCTGCGGCCTGTGCAGCAGGCAAATATCAAGGCCGAGCGCATCAACCAGCTGGTGCGGGAAGCCCTGTCGGGCATCGAGCCGGCGTTGAAGACGGAAAATCTCGAGGCGCACGTGGTCGAACTCGCCAGCGGCAAGTTCGACGATAGCATCGATCCGGCCGACTTCGATGCTGAAGCCGCTGCCAACAATCCGCAAACCAGTGTCGAGATACCGCGCGAACTCGACCTGGCCAGGCTCAAGCGGCGTGCCTTACATGCCCAGGTTTACCTGTTGCGTGAGAGCGACGGCGCGATCCATACGATAATACTGTCGGTCTCGGGGCGCGGTTACCAGTCGATCCTTCGCGCCTGGCTATTGCTCGAGGGTAATGCAAGCACCGTGCGCGCGCTCAAGATTTACCAGCAGGGCGAAACCCCCGGGGTGGGCTCCCGGGTCGAGGATCCCGATTGGCAGGCACAGTGGCGAGGTCGACCCATATACGATGATGAAGGGGTTGTGCGCATCGGGGTTGACACGGGCCGCGGTGAAGACTCAGATATGTACGCGAAATACCAGGTAGACGGCATCTCGGGCGCTACCCGCACCGCTCGTGGTGTCGATGGCATGGTGCGCTTCTGGCTCGGAGAGTTTGGCTTTGGCCCGTTCCTGCAACGTATCCGCGAGACGAATCCATGATGAAGGACAGTTACTGGAAAATACTGACGCGACCGCTGATCGATGAAAACCCGTTGACCCTGCAGATTCTCGGTATCTGTTCGGCGCTTGCGGTTACCACGTCGCTGGACACGGCGTTGCTGATGAGCCTGGTCGTGGTGTGCGTGCTCGCACTCGGCAATGGTTCGGTGAGCCTGATACGCAGGCAGCTGCCGCACTCGGTGCGCATTATCGTGCAGATTACCATCATTGCTTCGCTGGTTATCGTCGTCGACCAGATATTGCAGGCTTATGCCTTCGAAATGAGCAAGCGACTGTCGGTGTTCGTCGGTCTGGTAATCACCAACTGCATCGTGCTTGGACGTGCGCAAAGTTACGCGATGCACAATGGTTTTTTCGCCAGCGTCCTCGACGGCATCGGCAATGGGCTTGGCTATTCGCTGATTTTGATTATCGTCGGCGCGATCCGCGAGTTTTTCGGTAAAGGCAGCCTGCTCAACGTGCAAATCCTGGTGCCGGTGAGCGAGGGTGGCGCATTCGAACCGCTGCACCTGATGTTGTTGCCGCCGAGCGCATTTTTCATCATTGGCGGCCTTATCTGGTTCATTCGGCGCAAACGCCCGCAGCAGGTCGAGCAACCCGAATTTTCGCTGCGTGCGCGCGAGCAGGGATCCAAATGAACGCGTTCGCCGAGTTATTACTGCGATCGATCTTTCTCGATAACCTCGCGTTATCGTTCTTTCTCGGCATGTGCACTTTCCTCGCGGTATCGAAACGGGTTGATACCGCGTTTGGCGTCGGCCTGGCCGTGCTGGTGGTGCAAACCGTGACCGTTCCGGTGAATAACCTGATTTTTACGCAACTGCTGGCGCCGGGCGCGCTTGCATGGGCCGGCCTCGGCGATGTCGATCTTTCCTTTCTGAAACTGATCGCGTTTATCGGTGTGATCGCGGCGATGGTGCAGGTGCTGGAAATGACGCTGGAATTCCACGTGCCCAAACTGCATGGCGCAATGGGTATCTTCCTGCCATTGATCACCGTCAATTGCGCCATTCTCGGCGGCAGCCTGTTCATGGTGGAGCGCAGCTACAGCTTTGGCGAAAGCGTGGTATTCGGCTTCGGCTCGGGGCTCGGCTGGGCGCTTGCCATCGTCATGTTTGCCGCAATCCGTGAACGGCTCAAGTACGCAGACATCCCGGACGGCCTGCAGGGCCTCGGCATCAATTTTATCGTCGCGGGCATCATGTCGCTCGGTTTTCTCGCGTTTGCGGGGATGGGCTGATGCTCGAAGCGATCCTCGGCGTCATCTTCTTTTCGGTAATCGTCCTGTTGCTGACGCTATTCGTCCTCGGCGCGCGGCGGGTACTGGTGCCGCGCGGCGAATGCGAGATCAAGATCAACGGACACAAGTCTGTCGAGGCGCAGATCGGGCAGCGGTTGCTCGAAGTTTGCGAGCAGGCCGATATTCATTTGCCGAGCGCCTGCGGCGGTGCCGGCACCTGTGGATTGTGCAAGATCCGAGTGGTCGAGGGAGATAGCGTCGCGGGGCCGCAGGAGCTTGCCCATATGAGCCGGCGCGAGGCCAGCAGAGGTGGGCGGCTGGCGTGCCAGGTGCGAGTATTGGCACCGCTGTCGATCGAGATCGACGAGGCTTATTTCGATGTCAGGACCTGGGATTGTCTGGTTGAGCGAACGTGCAACGTCAGTACGCTGATTCGCGAGATCGTGCTGCGCCTGCCCGAGGGCGAGACCATGGATTTTCGCGCCGGTGGTTTCGTAGAATTGACCAGTCCACCCTACCAGCTCGAGTTCAGCGATCTCGACATCGAGCCCGAGTATCGCGACGTCTGGGATAACATGAACCTGTGGCGGCTCAAGGCTCGCAGCGACGTCGGAGTGACACGCGCCTACTCGATGGCGAATCATCCCGCGGAAAAGGGGTTGGTCATGCTCAATATTCGTATCGCGCTGCCGCCGCCTGCTGAACCCGACGCGCCGCCTGGGGTCGTCTCGAGCTGGCTGTTTGCCCTGAAGCCCGGTGATCCGGTTACGCTGAAAGGCCCCTACGGAAACTTTGCAGTCGAGCCGTCCGACCGGGAACTGGTGTTTATCGGCGGCGGTGCTGGCATGGCACCGTTACGTGCGCAGATACTCGATTTGCTGGAGACGCAGCGTAGCGAGCGCAAGATCACTTACTGGTACGGGGCACGTTCAAGACGCGAACTCTATTACGCCGACGTGTTCGAAAAGCTACAGCAGGAGTATGCCAATTTCGAATGGCACCCCGCGTTGTCCGAGCCGGAAGAAGGTGACGATTGGGAAGGTTATACCGGTTTCATCCACCAGGTAGCCTTCGACCACTACCTCGGGCGGCATGCGGCTCCCGAGCGCTGCGAGTATTATTTATGCGGACCGCCGCTGATGGTGGAGTCGGTGCAGGCGATGCTCGACGAACTGGGTGTCGACGCGGAGAATATTTACTTTGACGATTTTGGCAGCTAATCACTTCCGGAGAGACTCGACATGACGACAATGTTTATCGCGATTCCAATTTTCCTGCTGGCGGTGGCCGGATTGTCCATTGGCTTGATACTGAGAAAGCGCCCGCTTTGCGGCAGTTGCGGCAACTGCAGCGCATGCATCATGCGCAGGAGTAGACCATGAACACGACGATCGCAGATTACATGGCGACCGACCTGGTTACCTTTACGCCAGCGGACGATATCATCCACGCGATGCGCATCCTGTTGGAAACGCATTATTCGGGCGCGCCGGTGCTCGATGCGGATGGGCAGCTGGTTGGTGTGCTGTCGAAAAAGGATTGTCTCGCGATCGTTTACAATACTGCTTACCACCAGGACTGGGGTGGCCGGGTAGAACACTATATGAGCCGTAAAGTGGAAACTATCGACGCCGGCTGCGGCCTTCTCGAGGTCGCGGAGAAATTTCTGAAGTCGAGTTTCAGGCGTTTTCCGGTATTACGGGAAGGCCGGTTGGTCGGGCAGATCAGCCGCTTCGACATCCTGCGAGCGCTGGACGAAAATTACCTGCGCTCCCGGGCATGATGCCCGGAGGTCCAGTCTGTTCAGGCCAGTGCCTGGTAGACGCAGTCGCGAAATTCCTTGCGCCCGGCATGATGCAGTGAAGGCAGGTACTGTTGCATCAGGATGCCGATCAATTGCTGTTGTGGATCGACCCAGCAATAGGTGTCGGCCATGCCGCCCCAGCTGAAATCGCCGGCTGAACCCGCGGCAGCGGTGTCGTCCGGGTCGATATTAATGCAGTAACCGAGGCCGAAACCGTAGCCGCTGTACGCCCCCCGCGCCACCCCGTTAAAGCTTAGTGGCAGCATGTGTAGTGGTAAGTGGTTACGCGTCATCAGGGCAACCGTCTCCGGCTTGAGGATGCGTCGCCCGTCGAGTTGTCCCCGGTTCAGCATCATCTGCGCGAAGCGCAGGTAGTCGAGCGCAGTCGAGGTCAACCCACCGCCACCCGAATGTAATCTGACCGGTATCCCTGAAATGGAGGAAATGAACGGCGACGTCTCGTTACGCTCCAACTGTGCCAGTGGATCTTGCTCGCTGTAACCATAGAGAGTGGCGAAGCGATCGATCTTGTCGGCTGCCACTTCAAACGCGCTGTCGACCATGCCCAGCGGATCGAAGATCGTCTGCTGCAGGTAATCGGCGAGTGGCATGTCGGCGAGTATTTCGATCAGGTAACCGCAGATATCGGTGGCTACGCTGTAATGCCAGCGACTCCCGGGTTGCGCCAGCAGCGGCAATTCGAGCAGGGTTTGCATCAGTTGTTGCAGTGTTTGATCCTGCGGGCGCTGCCGCCATACCTCGACGTACAGCTTGTCGAGTGGGTACTTATCCGGTTCGAATCCGTAGCTGAAGCCCGCGGTATGTGTCAGCAACTGGTGGATGGTGATGTCGGATTCGATTTTCCCCTGCTGGTAAACCTCCATCCCGGCGAGTGCCGGAATCCAGCGTTTGGCAGTATCGCCGAGTTCGCAGCGACCCTGTTCCAGCAGTGTCATCAGCGCCACGCTGGTTATCGGCTTGGTCATCGAGTAAAGGCGAAATATGGTGTCGCTGGTAATCGGGCGCTTGCTGGCGATGTCTGCATATCCACGGCAGGAAAGTTGCGCGACCTCGCCATTGCGGCTCAGCAGCGTCAGCATACCCGCCGATTTGCCGCTATCGATGTAGCTCTCCATCCATTGCTCGATGCGCTCGAGTCCGGCCGCGTCCAGGCCTGCTTGTGCGGTTTGTGGAAATTGACTCATAGCTCGAGTTTCCGCAGAGCGCTATCGATCGCGGCGAGGGTCTGGTCGGCATCGGTGCGCGAAAACACCAGTGGGGGGCGTAATTTCAGAATTTGCCCATAGCGTCCCGAGGTGCCGGTGATGACACCCTGCTCGACGATCAGGCTGCCGAGGTGGCGCATCTGCGATTCACTGAAGGCTGTGCGGGTCTCCTGATCGGTGACCATGTCGAGACCCCAGAACAGGCCGCGCCCCTGTATGTCACCGATGACGTCATGGCGCGTGGCGAGCTCGCGCAGGCCGGCTTCGAGGTAAGCGCCGGTTTCGCGGGCATTTTGCAGCAGCCCCTCGCTGTCGATGACATCGATGACTGCTTTGCCCACCGCGGCCGACACCGGGTTGCCACCGAAGGTATTGAAGTAGTGATACTGCTCGGAATAGGCGTCGATGATGGCGCGTTTGGTCGCCATCACAGCGAGCGGGTGACCTGCGCCCATCGGCTTGCCGCAGGTCAGGATATCGGGTTTGAGGCCGTAGACATCCGATGTCCACCAGTGCTCACCGCTGCGGCAGTAACCGGCTTGCACTTCGTCGGCGATGACCAGTCCACCGCGCTTGCGGACCTCCGCGCACAGTCCTGGTAAATAGTCGTCGGGCGCCACCAGGGGCCCGTTGGAATCCCATACCAGGTCGATCATCACCGCTGCGGGCTTGTGGCCGCGTTGTTCGAGCAGATCGAGTTGACTGCGCGCCTGTTGCAGGTACTTTTGGGCGGCCGTGGGATCATCGCGCTGCCAGGGGCCACGATACAGGTTGGGCGGTTCAATCACGGCAAGCCAGTCGGGACGGTCTCGCTCCGGGTAGCTGTCGGTGGAAAGTCGGCGCGTCAGTTCTGAAACTCCGTGGTAAGAAGACTCGGTTACCACCATGCCCTGGTTGCCGGTGACGTGCCTCGCGATCTGGGTTGCCAGGTCGTTGGCTTCACTGCCGGTGCAGGTGAAGATACAGGTATCGATTGCTGCGGGCATTCTGGCGACCAGCATTTCGCCGAGCTCGACGATGCCGGCATGCAGGTAGCGGGTATGGGTATTGAGTGTGGCCGCCTGCTTGCACAGGGCTTCTACCACCCGAGGATGGCAATGACCAACCGATACCACGTTGTTATAGCAGTCGATATACTGTCGTCCATCCACATCCCAGAGTTTCGTGCCGGAACCGCGCACCAGGTGTAGTGGCTGGTCGTAGAAATTCTGGTAGGTGGGGCCGAGAGTCGCCTTGCGACGGGCAACGAGGTCCGCGTCATTCATCTTTGGGAAAACCTGCTGTGGTTAATCGATTTTGATCCGGGTGTCGCCGCCGAGTATCGGTTTGCTCAAGTGAATACGCATGCCTTCAGCGGCGCAAACGCTGCGTGCCGGGGCACGGTGTGACTTCAGGTAGATCTGGTTCTCAATCTGGATTTCATCGAGCTGCGAGTCGCTGCGATCGGGATCGTGGTGAAACATCACCAGCGTACCGACTTCAGCATCGGTTGCCAGCTGGCGCACCTGCGACAGCAAAGAATGCCCCCAGCCATGCTTGTCCGGCATGTCATCCTCGGTGTATTGCGCATCGTGGATCAATACGTCTACGCCGTGCAGGTATTCTACCCATTGATCGTAGTTGGTGCTCGCGGCATAGGGTGGGTCGAGTTCATTATCGGTTACATAGGCGACGGTCGCGCCATTTTCACCAATCTTGTAAGCGGAGCCGCCACCCGGATGGTTGAGCGCCTGCCGGACTACCTCGATGCCCTCACGTTCGTACAACTCGTCCTCGATCCCCTTGAACTTGGCGAAATTGTTTGACGGCAGATCGGCCACCTTCACCGGAAAGTGAGTCCCATCCATCTGCTCAAACAGCGTGCTCAGTAGCTTGTGTCCCTTTTCCACACTGATATAAACGTAAATGTCGCGATTGGGCTGATAAATGGGCGCAAAAAATGGGTAGCCCTGGATGTGGTCCCAGTGGCCGTGTGACAGCAGGATGCTGGTCGGAGTCGATTTCTTCGCGAGCTTGTTGCCAAGCAGGCGAATGCCGGTGCCGGCATCGAGAATCAGGTCATGTCCTGTTTCAAGTTCTATGTGGACGCAGGAAGTGTTGCCACCGTATCTTGCGGTCGATGGTCCAGGCACTGCCGTGGAGCCACGGACCCCGTAAAAGGTAATGATCATGATGCCTGCCTGTTAACAGGAAGATCCCGCGGTCGCGGTGTTGTTATCATTTTCGACCCTCGCTGCCTGGTCTGGTGATACCAGTGCCAGGCCAAGTAACATGACCATCACCGAAATCCATATCCAGATACTGTGTTGCTCGGAAAAGACAATAATACCCCAGATTACGCCTGAAATCGTGACCGCATATGCACATTGGCTGGCAAATACGGGCCCGGCCGTCTTGATCGTGTAAAAAAACATCAGGTAGGCAAAGCCGCTGCCCAGCGCAATCGCGGTGACGGCAAGGCCGGCCGGGCTGGCGAGCCAGCTCCAGGACTCGCCAACACCTAGATACATCGCCAGCGGAAACTGGATCAGCGCAGCCACCAGGTTGGAGCCGAACAGCAGTTCGCGAATATCGATCGACGGCGCGACACCCCTGCCAATATAGACGTTTTCCACCGCGTACAGCAACGCGCAGACGATCACCAGCAAAATCCACAGGTTGGCATCTTTATTGCTGAAACCCTGATCCGGCACTACCAGCAGCAGGATCGCGATCATACCGAGTAAAATGCCCGCCATGCGGCGTAACACGGCCGATTCAAAACGCATTAGTAGCATGATGGCGTAGGTGAACAGCGGTACCGTCGAGATGGTGATCGCCAGTATGCCGGCCGACAGTTGCGGCGCGGCGTAGTAATAAAACAGGTTCGGTGCGGTTATTCCCACCAGCGCCAGCACCAGGTAGTGGCGTAGATGCTTCAGATCGAACAGCGTGAAACGCGAAAACAGAAAGCTGGCGAAGAAAAAGGCTGCGGTCAGCACTACCTGCCAGGCCGACAGCGCCAGTGGATGGGCGCCCTGTGCGGTTGCGATCAATGCCAGCGAAAAAGTTGCGCCCCAGATGATACCGGCGCCGAGAATCAGGAAATACGGAAATAGTCGATGTTCGGCCATTGTCCTGAACTCCGGTATGAATCGCGAAAATCCGATTATAGGGTTCATTCCTGCGGACCGATATTGTTTTCTGGTCTATCGTGCCACGACAGTGCCGATTCTTTGATGGGTATGACTGCGTTTGGGGTAAACCTGATGGCTGAAATTCAGGTAAAGTGGGTAGATTGATATTGGAACATTGGTAATTGCCCCCATATTGAAAAAAAACTTGCGAATAGTGGCGCTTCACGGCACATTTCGCATTCCCTGAAATACTTGAGTGCCAAGGATTTAATGCCGATGGACCATTTGCAGTTTTATATCGACGGCGCATGGGTTGACCCGATCACTCCGGCCACCATAGATGTCATCAACCCCGCGACCGAAAAGGCCTTTACCCAGGTCAGTGCCGGCAGCGCGGCTGACGTCGACCGGGCCGTAACCGCAGCGCGGCGCGCTTTCGTCGATTACTCGCAGTGGAGCGTGCAACAGCGACTCGCGCTGCTGGAGAAAATCCGCGTTGTCTATAAGAAGTATTTTGATGAAATCGCCGAGGCTATCCAGCTGGAAATGGGGGCCCCCATCGATCTGGCACGCGGCTCGCAGGCCAAGCTCGGTGCTGGCCACATCAAGAGCGCGATCAAGGCTCTGCTCAATTTCAGTTTCGAGAGCGTCGAGGAGGACATGATCCTGCGTTACGAGCCGATCGGTGTCTGCGGCATGATTACCCCGTGGAACTGGCCGATCAACCAGGTGGCAGTGAAAGTGATACCGGCGCTGGCAGCGGGTTGCACCATGGTATTGAAGCCTAGCGAGGAATCACCGTTGGATTCGATGATTTTCGCCCAAGTGTTGGCCGAAGCAGGCGTGCCTGCGGGTGTCTTCAACCTGGTGAATGGCTACGGGCCCGTGGTGGGTGAAGCCATGTCGCGGCATCCGCAGATCGACATGATGTCGTTCACCGGGTCGACCCGCGGCGGCATTGCAGTGGCGAAGGCTGCAGCTGACACCGTCAAACGCGTCAGCCAGGAACTCGGCGGTAAATCGGCCAATATCCTGTTGATCGATACCGATATTGAAACAGCGGTCAAGGATGGTGTTTTGTACATGATGAGCAACAGTGGTCAGTCCTGTAATGCACCGACGCGCATGCTGGTGCCCAAATCAAAGCTGGATGTCGCTATCGAAGCCGCCAGACAGGCAGCGGAAAGCATCGGCGTCGACGAACCGACCAAGCACGGCGATCATATCGGGCCGGTGGTCAACAAGGCTCAGTTCGACAAGATTCAGGCACTGATTCAGACGGGTATCGACGAGGGCGCTACGCTGGTAACCGGCGGCACCGGGCGTCCCGATCACCTGCCGACGGGATACTATGTGAAGCCGACCGTATTTGCCAACGTCGATAATCAGATGACCATCGCGCGCGAGGAAATTTTCGGACCGGTGCTGGTGATTATCGGCTATGAGGGTGAAGACGAGGCGGTCGCCATCGCCAACGACAGTGACTTCGGTCTGGCGGCTTACATCAGCTCGACTGAAATGGAACGTGTCAAGATAGTGGCACGGCGCTTGCGCGCCGGCCAGGTTGCCATCAATTATGTGGGCGGTACCAGCGATACGCCTTTCGGCGGTTACAAGCAGTCGGGCAACGGTCGTGAGAAAGGCAAGTGGGGTCTCGCCGAGTTTCTCGAGCTGAAGGCGATCACCGGATTGCGCGCCAGGTAATCGTGTCGGCGTCTCCCCAGTTTGATTTCAGTGGTAAGCGGGTACTGATTACCGGCGGTACTTCCGGCATGGGCGAGGCCGCTGCGCTGAGTTTCGCCCGGGCCGGTGCCAGGGTCGTGATCAACGGCCGCAACCACCAACGAGCGCGTGCGATCATCATAGCCGCAAAGAATCAGCCCGGCAGCATCGCTTTTGTCGATGGCGATATCGGCGCGCGTAAAAAATGCGATCTTATCGTCACCGAGGCTGTCGGCATACTTGGCGGTCTCGATATTGTCGTTAACAGCGCCGGTATCATCTACCACGCGACCGCCGAGGAGACCACTGACGAGCAGTGGTTGCAGACGATGAACGTCAATGTCAACGGCATGTTTTACATTTGTCGGGCGTCGCTACCACACTTGAAAGCGAGCCAGGGTACGATCATTAACATCGCCTCGGATGCGGCACTCAGCGGCAGCCCCCACCTGACCGCCTATTGCGCAAGCAAGGGCGCCGTGCTGCAAATGACGCGCGCAATGGCACTCGATTATGCGCCCGCCGGCATCCGCATCGTGCCCATATGTCCGGGCGATGTGGATACTCCGATGCTGCGGGGCGAGTTCAGTGATCGCGGTCTCGATGTCGCTACCGGTCTACGCGAATCGGCACAGGCAGTGCCGTTGAATCGCGTGTGTTCGGCCGAGGAGGTCGCAGACCTGGTGTTATTCGCCTGCTGCGATTCAGCGCGCTTTATCACGGGTTATCCCCTGGTCCTCGACGGCGGCAATCGCGCTTAATGTCCTACTGCGGCGCCGCTATGCCGCGCCCTGCCAGCCTTTCCCTCGGTCGGTGCGCTTGACATAGGTCTGGCTATGCCTGCCACACCTTTGTCGCGAAAGGCCGGCAGGGCACGACCTATCGGCGCCTCGCTGCGGACATAAACTGGAACCCTGTCAGAACTCGATCTGCTCGCTGAGCAGAGCCATCACTTCTCGCCAGTGTTTTTCTGCTACCGGGCCCGCGCGCTCGAAGATTGCGGCGAAACGTTTGCGCTGTACCTCGCTGAGTTCGAATTCCAGTTTTTTGCCACTGGCCGTCAACCCAAGGCGCCTGATGCGGCGATCATCGACATCGGTTGCTTGCTCGACATATCCCAGCTCGATCATCTGTTTGAGCGGGCGGTTCAGGTACTGCTTGCTGATGCGCATGGTATGCAGTAACTCGTTCACACTACACCCGGGATGGCGGGCGATGAAGTACAGTAGGCGGTGGTGAATCCTTGCCAGCCCCAGTTGCGCCAGGCGCTGATCGGGTTGGTAAATCATCGCGCGAAAGCCGAAGTGCATCGATTCGAGCGCGAGGTTTAGTTCATCCTGTCGGTTCATTGCTAAAAATTAAGTCAATAGTATTGACATTATATTCAATTCCGTTTAAAAATAATATGTCACCATACTTGACCTATAAGCTGATGAAAAAAACTGCCTTATGCTGGATTAACGAAACCATAATGCCGGCCCGCGACGCGGCTATCTCAGTGTTCGATCATGGATTGCTCTACGGTGACGGCGTATTTGAAGGGTTACGCTTCTACAACAATAAGACGTTTATGCTCGAAGCACATCTGCAACGATTGCAGGATTCGGCAAGCGCAATCAAGCTGAAATTGCCCTATAGCCCTGCACAAATCGTGCGGGCAATCGAGCAGTTGATCGAAGTCTACGTGGGTGACAGCGGCTACCTGCGGCTGGTGGTAACCCGCGGCGAGGGTTCACTCGGCATCGATCCGCGCAAGTGCGCGCGCCCGAACCTGTTTATCATTGCCGATGAACTGGTGGTGATGGATGTCAACGAGAGCGCACAGGGTGTCAGCCTGCACATCGCGCACACTCGGCGTACACCGGCGCAATGCCTGGATCCCAGAGTCAAAAGCCTGAACTATCTGAATAATATACTCGCGCGCATCGAGGCCAGTCGTGCGGGCTGTGACGAGGCCCTGATGCTGAATATGGCAGGCTATGTCAGCGAAGGCAGCGTCGACAATGTGTTTATTGTCGTGGACGGGATACTTAAGACCCCAGCGCTTGCGGATGGAATACTGGAGGGCATTACCCGCGCGGTGGTGATCGATGCCGCAGAGCAGGCGGGCATTCACTGTGAACAGACCAGCTTACAGGTCGAAGATTTACTGCAGGCGGACGAGTGCTTCCTGACCGGCACCGGCGCCGAACTGATCCCGGTGCGTCGAATCGGTGAGCATGTGTTCGACAAGGCACAAATTCCACTGCTGCCGATCATCATGCAGGGTTTCAAAAACAGCATCGCAGATTATTGTTCGGAGGATTAATATAGCGCTTCAACTTAACAGGAGGAGCAGGCGTGAAAGTGATTATAGTAGGAGCCGGTGGAGCGGTTGGAAAGTGTGCGGTCGACGAACTGTCGTCACGTCACGAAGTCATCAAGGTCGGTCGCAGCCGAGGAGATTTCCTGGTCGATCTCGAAGATATCGACAGTATTCGCAGGATGTTTCGTCACATCGGTAAGGTTGGTGCGGTAGTCAGTGCGGTGGGACACGGTCATTTTGGTCCGATACTCGGCATGACCAGTGAGCAATTCCTGAAAGGGATAAAACACAAGGTTCTACCACAGGTCAACCTTGTGCTCGAAGGCCTGGACTTTGTCGACGATGACGGCTCTTTTACGCTCACCAGCGGGGTGTTGAATCGTGACCCGATAACGGGTGGATCCAGCTCCGCTGCTGCCAACGGTGCACTCGACGGATTCGTGCTCGGCGCCGCGGTTGATATGCCACGAGGCATCCGCATCAACACGGTAAGTCCGGAAGTCCTTGAAGTGTCGCGACAAAAATACGATGGTTTTTTTCGCGGTCACGTACACGTCTCAAGCGAGGCTGTCGGGCTTGCTTACAGCAAGGCCGTCGAAGGTTGCCTGACAGGCCAGGTGTTTATCGTAGAATAACGCGCGCGAGCCGGGCTCAAAGGCCCTCGGCAGTCAGCAGCAAACTCGAAATCATGCGTTCCACCGGCACGAAGTCGTCGGTGAATATCGGCAACTGTTCAAGCCGGGTTCCGGAATTCGACAGGGGCTCGTTGATGCGCAACCACCGTCGCTTGAATCCGTGCACGGATGCGAGCACATCGTTGTCAATGCGTGAATTGCTCGCTGAAATCACATAGGTCATGCGAGAGGCCTGTTGCGGGATACGGTCTAGCCAGACATCCACGTGGGCGAACTCTTGCTGCATGGTTTTCAGCAGGGTTTTAACCATTTTCGGGTCGGGAAAAACGTCCACCACGTTCGTCGTGTAGAGCCCGCCGGGTTTCAATTTTGATTTCGCCAGGCGCAGGTACTCGAGCGTTACCAGGTGATAGGGAATGGCAATGTCGTGAAATGCGTCGGTTACGATTACGTCGAAGCTGGCGTCGCGCTGGCGAAACAGTACTGCACGTGCATCGCCATGATGGATCTCCATGGTAGAGGGATCGACATAGAGTAACTGCTGAACGGTGCGCGTTACCAGCGGGTCAAGCTCTGCGACCGTGACCGATGCGTCGGGATGGTTATATTTAATGGCATTCGGCTGGGTGTAAGAGCCCCCGCCAGCAAAATAGTAACGCAGTTGCGCCAGCTTTTGCTCGCCAAAGTGCTGGCCGATGAGTTCCTGCATCAGGTGTACATAGGGCGAAATCAGCATTCCGGGCTCAGTCTGGTGATTGATGCCGTGCAGCAGGTGGTCGAGCACCAGCCCACGGGCCTGGCCGAAGGGGGCTTGTGCCGAGGCGTCGATGACGCGCAGGCAAAAGTAATTACTTTCGCTTTCGCAGGGGCTGGTAAAACCCTGTCTCACCTGGGTCAGGGTGACCGTCATAACTCCGAGCAGCAACAGGCCGACCAGCTCCCGGCGCGAAGCCTTGAACAGAAACGGTAGCGCCAGCAGCAGCAGGATGAGCGAGGCGATCACGACCACGAAGCGCGAACCGAAATACTGGATCAGGAAAAATCCGGTGACGAAGGTTCCGAGTATGCTCCCCAGAGCGGCAAGGGCGTGCATGCGGCCTACGATATGCCCGGTGCGGCGGTCAAGATTCAGCGCCAGTGTGGTCAGTAACGGCGTCGGAATACCCAGCAGCAGTGCCGGTATGAAAAACATGCAAAGCACGTACACGAAGCTGGCGCTGATCAGGTCCAGCTGACTTGCCTGCAGCAGCGGCGCGATGACCGTCAGCGTTAACAGGCTCAGCAAGCTGAAGGCGGCCGCCAGGGTGAGAACGATTCCAGTGCTGCGTTCATCGGCGCCGCGGTCGGCCCAGCGACCACCGAGCCAGTTGCCGAGCGACAGCCCCGCCAGGATGACGCCAATGATCGAGGTCCAGCTGTAGATCGTGACACCGACGTAGGGCGCGATTAGCCGTCCAGCGGTTATTTCCAGCACCAGCAGAATGGCCGAACTGAGGAATACGGTCGTGCCATACCAGGCCAGGCGGGTTTTGACGGATATAGTAATCAACTGCAATACCTGCCCTCGATAAAGTTAATGCTTGTCGGCAACTGCGCAGCCATTGCACGAAACCGCGTTTACCGGTGCCGCGAATGGGTCAACCGGTTTACATCCTGCCAATGTATTGCAGCCAGATAAATTAAATCAGTTTTCACCGATTATTCACAGCGCCTTCGTATAAAGGCATTTATACCGCGCTTGCGGACCAATACGAAGGAGAAGATGATGATTAACCGGGAAAAAATTTACGCATTATTACTGTTGCCCTTGCTGATGCTCACTGGTGGTCGAGCGGTCGCAGATGAGCACACTTTCGAATACCATGCCGATGCGCGTATGCAGCATACAGCCAGTGGCGCTGTCAAAAACGCCTACGGTTATGTTTACGTGGTGACTGACAAGAAAGGCCATGGCGTCATTCGCGTCATGTTTTCCAATGGAACAGCGCTGGATCATGCGCAGTTCAATGCCCGCGTAAAATTCCTCGCAGCCGACGGCTCGCTAATCCGCGAAGAACTGTTCCAACGTCGAATCGAAGCAGCGGGGTTTTACGGTGCCGCGGAGCGCAGTCTCAGCAAACTGGTCGACCTTTCGGAGTTTGCTGCTGTGCACGTCGATTTCTACCTGTCTGATGTGCCGGCAACCACCCTCGCGGGACTCTAGCCAGCTAGGAGAGATTCGCCAGGCGGGCGCGGCAGGCATACCAGGCTAGTGCCGAGGTCAGGAAAACATATGCGGCGGCAGCCAGCGCGAGTGTTTCCATGCTGACCCCGAGGTCGATTTGCCAGCCGATAACGATGGGCGATAACGCCGTGCAAAAGACCATGGCAGCCGCACCGAGCGACTTGATCGCACCGAGGTGCTGGTTACCGTACATCTCCGACCAGAAGGGCGCCACTGCGGTCGACTGAAATCCGACTGTTATGCCGGTTAGCACCAGGAATACGCCACCCCAGGCCAGGCTGTCTGCCAGCGCCAGGATGACCAGACCGATCCCCATCGGCAGCGCAACCAGCGGGATCATGCGAATGGCACCGAAGCGGTCGATCAGTGGTCCGCACACCAACTTGGTGGCAACCGACACCATCGCGTAGAGCGAAAACAATGTCGCCCAGCCGATCAGCGGCCAGCCCTTGACTTCAACCAGGTGTACCTGGTGAAAGATAAAGCCGGTGAACATCAACGGCTGCGACATCAAGCCCGGCGCGAACAGGTAAAAGTAACGGTCGCGCAGGACCTCGGCGCGCGTCCATTGGCGGCGTCGGAAAGTTCGCAGGTTGTCCGCGCTTTGGACGTCGAGTCGGACGAGGTAGTCGCTATGGCGTTGACGGTGACCGCGCAACAGGTAGAGGATCGCCGGCACCATCAAGACGATGAGCAATACGGCAGCCACCTGCCAGCTCTGACGCCAGCCCACCCACAATAGCAGGGACACCAGCAATCCGGGCATGACCGCTTCAGACACTGCATAACCGATGCTGGCGAGCGCCGATGCCTTGCCCTTGTGCTCGTCGAGGTAGCGCACCATCGCCGTCGAGCTGATGATGAACATCAAGCCCTGGCCGAGTTGACGCAGTATGAACAGGCTCAGCAACAGTGTGAGAACGGAGTCGCTGATCGACATCAGGCCGCAACCCGCGGCGAGACCGAACACGACCCAGAGCGACAATTTTTTGAGGTCCATCCGATCAACCAGCGCGCCTGACCAGATTACCAGCATCGCGCTGGCGAGCGTCGCCAGCGAGTAGATTCCAGCAAACTCGCCGTCGCTCAAGCCAAGCTCTGCGCGAATTTCGCCACTGAACAGCGAGATCAGAAATGTCTGCCCGGGTGATGACCAGAAGGTCATCAGGAATCCGAACAGCAGCAGTTGCCATTCGGATCGAATCAGTCTCAACATCTGCTTTGCTGGGACTTGCGGACCTGCGTTACAGTGGCGGCAAGCACCAATGCCGGTGGCTTGCTGGTTTCCGGCAGCAGCCTGGCCACAGCCCTGTATCCAGCGCGACAGCTGCTAATCGTGACCATCGATGTTACGCCCCGATCCGTGCCTGCGGTGTTGCCCCGAGCGGAAAGGACTGATAACCCGGGGCTCTTCACTGATCTCGTTATTGATGCTGACCATCCAGTCGGCGTAGTCGGGGTCCAGCAGTTTCATAGCCTGTATGATTTCATTCTTGAATGCCTGCTCGATAGGTACGATGCGCCCGGGCCAGACGCGAAACTTGATGCGCAGGTAAACACGGCCCGCAGCCGAAGTGACAGGCAGGTCAAATTCGGGATCGTCTCGCAGGATGCCGGGAAATTGCTCGACGAAACCCCGCGTGATCGCTTCGACCCGGTCCTGCATCTGTGCAGCTAGATCCGCCTGGGTCGAGAGCGTGACGTCGGCATAGCAACGCAGGTAACCGCGTGGATAAATGGTGACGTTGGACAGGGTTCGGTTCGGTATAAAAACCTTCGCACCCAGTGGATTCAATAGCGTGGTAAAGCGCATGCTGATGTTTTGCACAGTGCCGGTTTTATCACCAATCTCGACCAGGTCGCCGACCTGGAATAAATCCGTAAGAATAACCGTAAGGCCCGTCACCACGTCCTGCACCACGCCCTGCGAACCGAAGCCGATGGCGAGACCGAGTATCGATGCACTCGCGAGGTAGGCCGTCAGCGACACGCCGAACTCCTGCAGCACGAAGCCGAGGGTGCCGAAGTAAAGGCCAAACACGAGTATGCTGGTCAGCAGTCCAGCGAGTGTGCGCAGCTTGTTCCAGCGCAACAGGGACTCCGCCGTCATCAACTGGTGTCCAAGGTAACGGATGCCATACACTGCCAGGTGCGCGACGATGGCGATGATCAGCACCAGGCCGATGCGTTCGCTCGTATTCAGTTCGCTTAAAGTCATTAGAGTTACTGTTACTATTGGTACCGACAGCGGTTACATCCACTGTTTGCGCGGCTAGAGCTCGATGCGATCACCTGTCGGGTGACCTGCGCAGGATCAACGCGTCGACGGCGAGCGCACCGTCCGCATGCGCAATTAGCGGATTGATATCAATTTCGGCAATACTATCACGCAAGCAAAAAGCGAGCCGGGATAAGTCGACGATGGCATCGATCAGTGCCTGCCGGTGCACCGCTGGTCGGCCGCGCAGGCCCAGTAATAGCCGATTTAACTTGAGCGAGTCGAGCATGGCGTCAGCCTGGTCTGGGCTCACCGGACACATCGCCAGCGCCCGATCGGCGAGTAATTCTACCAGAATGCCACCGGCGGCAACCATGATGACGGGACCGAACTGGCTGTCGTTAACCGTGCCGAGCGCGACCTCGACCCCTGCGTCAGCCATTTGTGACAGCAGCGCCGTCGGCCCCAGTCTTGTGCTGATATCACGGTAATGCCGCAGCAGGTCCTGTTCCGACTGGATACCGACGAAGACCCCACCGCAATCGCTCTTGTGATTGATTCCGGGCTGTGCGGTCTTTAATACCACGGGAAAGCCGATCGCCGCAGCCGCCGTCGCCAACTCTGCCTCTGACGCGACGATCTCGCGGCGCACCACGGGTATCGCAAAAGCGCCGAGCAGGTCGAGTGCCTGGTTTTCGTCGAGGGTGTCTGTCGAGTGTTGCGACAGCCGCTGGCGCCAGTCGACAGCGACCGCAGGGTCGACGGGCGCGGGTGTGGCCTGTTGGGCTCTTTCCTGTTTAAAGCTGCGGTAGGCAAACAGATGTTTGAAGGCGAGCAGGGCTTCGCGCACACCGTCGATAAGCGGGATGCCGGCGTCATAGGCGCGTCGGCCGAGCGCGTTATTGGCGAGGTCAGAATAGCAGGTCGCCAGCACAATGGGTTTGTCGACTCGTTCGCTAACCGCGACCACCACGCGGTAAATCGCCTCGGAGAGATAGTAGCCGTCGCGGAAGTTACTGAAGAATGCGCCTGCGGCGACGTTCGGGTCCTGCATCAGTGCCGTCAGGCAGGCTGTGAAACGTGCTTCGAAACGATTGTGAGAGCCCCATAAATCGAGTGGATTCTCGGCCTTGAGTCCGGGATCGAGATGCTGCTCAAGGGTGCTTACGGTTGGGTGGTCGAGCTCGGCAAAATCGATGCCGAGCTCGACCGCGGTATCGGTGACCAATTCGCGAAAACCACCGGATTCGAAGGCGGCGGCGAAGCCGCCACTGGCGGCTCTGCGTGGGTATTGCAGCAGCATCAGAATGGCAGCCATTGCGTCGAAATCGTCCACTTCGATCACACCGTATCGTCGGAACAGGGCCTGGAACACTGCACGATCGCCGGCGATGGCGCCGGTGTGGGTCACTGCCATGGCGGCGCCGAGCGCGGATTTTCCGATCTTCAGAATGACGACAGGGATATCGCGGGTATTGGCTTTTTCCAGTGCCGCCACGAAGCCCTGCGGGTCGCGTACCGTTTCGAGAAACAGGCCGATCACGCGGGTATCCTCGCGCTCCAGACACCAGTCCATGTAGTCCGCGACCGTCGTGGTCATTTCATCACCAGCCGACACGCACAGGTTGAAACCGAGCCGGCAACCGTTGTGACACAGCGTGGTAAAGGCCGAACCTGATTGCGCAATGTAACTGATACCGCCGCGGATAATGTGCTCCGCGCGCGGAAATATACCAGCGTATAACTGCTGTTGCAGGTTATAAAATCCCATACCATTGATGCCGCAGATCTGTATACCGGCTCGCCGTGCCATGTCTTTCAGGCGTTGCTTCAGCGGGGGATCCGAATCCTGTTCGAGTACGGCACTGGAGTAGATCGTGGCTGCCTTCGCGCCGTGCTCGATCGCCGCGCTCAATGCGCCTTCGAGATGGGCATTACCGAGCGCGATGATGACGTGGTCGACTGTCACCGGTAGCGCGGCGAGGTCGGCGAAACAGGGCAGGCCGAGGATTTGCGCATAGCCCGGGTTCACCGGGTAAACCGATCCCTGGTATTGCGAATGGATCACCATTTCCGCGAGTACCCGCCCGGGGCTGTCGGTACGCTCGGAGGCACCGAGCAGGGCGATACTGGCCGGTTGCAGCAGAGGATCGAGGCGATGTTCAGCCATCGAGATCGAGTCTGGCCTCGCGCCAGGCGAGCGCCGCTTTCATGCCCTGTTCGCGCAATATC